>JBIINB010000112.1:0-14077 GCA_044337705.1 Pirellulaceae bacterium
ATACTCGCTGGCGGACTGTTGATTGCTGCCACGTGCAAATCGGAACGTCGCCGCATTCCTACCCTGTCGCTTTGCCTGCTCGCTCTGGCCGCATTCGCCTGGCTTCAATCGACCCCCATTCCTGGCTGGACCTCCGGTCCGCTGGCGGATCGATGGAGCCCAGGGGTAGCATGGAAGGGTTGGGCCCTGGGAACCCAGGATCTCCCCGGCACCTCCTGGTTTCACCCCGATGTTCAACGCCTGCTTGAGTCGGTTCCTTCTCTCGCCCCCCGCCTGGATGCCTCGAGTCACTCCGCACCCTCGCTGGTCGATGGCACTCCAGAGGCAACAGGGATGGCATGGAGCCTGTCGCCGGAGTTGACTGGCGCGGCGATGGGCCTGCTGATTCTTTGCAGCCTCGGCGTCTGGATTGGATTTCAGGCCTTTCGATCGAGCTGGCACCGCCTGGCGTTGCTGACAGTGATCGCGGCGCTAGGGGGAGTGGTGGCCTGCATGGATCTGGCCGATCGCGTCGCCTGGCGCCCTAATGTGCCAGGCGTCGCGAAAGTCGCTTCCGTGGGACCATTCCTCAATAAGAATCAAGGAGCCGAGTTTCTCCTTCTGGCCCTCTGTGCCAACCTGGGCCTTTTGATTGACACGCTGCGCCGTCGCCAACGCTTCCCACCTCTGATCAGTCCCTCCGACGACTTGTGGGATCGATGGAATGACTTCTGGGGCAATCAGCTGCTGGCTCTGCGCGGCTTGCGTCCTATTCACTTGGCACTCGGAATCCACGCACTGCTGCTGATGACGGGTCTGGCCAACACCCTTTCGCGCGGCGGCCTGATCGCCGGCATCCTGGCCATCGTCTATGCAATCTATGGCGCCAACCCGAGGCGTGGCGTTGCTTCCGCCCTTTTCTGGGCCAGCTGCATGCTGGTGGCTGGTTGCCTGTTCCTTGGGCTCTTTGGACTCAACGACCAAGTGCTGCAGCGATTCCAGGAGATGGATATCCAGGGAACGGAAACGGAAGCCAATCGCCCGCTGATTTGGAGAGTCTCGCTCCATGCGTGGCTCTACTTCTTTCCAACCGGCAGCGGGCTGGGAACCTTTCGCTACGCATGCCTTCCCTTTTTGCCGATGCACCTACCGGGGTGGACTTGGTATGCCGAAAGCCTATTCTTGCAGATGCTGGTGGAATTCGGCGTCTTCGGGTTGCTGATCCTTCTGGTCGCGGGGCTGTCGGTTTTCAACCTGGCTCGCTGGACCCACAGCGAGCTTCGGAATAAGCGGTCGGTCGCTGCAGGCATTTCGACCCTGACAGCTCTCCTGTCGATCGGATTCCACAATGCGATCGATTTTCGATTGATCTCCCCCGCTGTCTGCTTTCCGATGGCCCTGCTGCTTGGATCCCACCTCCGTGGGCTTGCAGAACCGCAATCTTCAACTTCCTCCCGGCGATCAGGCCACAGTGCCCAGGAGGCCTCAAAGCGTGGAGATCTCCACGACAAGCACCAACGATGGGCTCCTCCGATCGGCCTAGGGGCGATCGGCCTAGGGGCGATTGGTCTTTGGGCGCTCCTCCTGAACGCATGCCAGCCTGTGCTCCAGCGACAATCCAAGCAGGAGAAATTTGAAAGAGAGTGGAATGCCCTGCAGAGTCCCGCGTCGCTGCGTCCCGGCATGCCCCCAGACGATCCATCCGATGACTTGATCGAAGCGGTCCAATGGGCAACTTTGGCTTGGCCACGCGCGGAGGCAGATGTCTGGAGATGGCGCAAACAAGTCGCTGCACAGTGCCCCTCATCGATGGATCGCAGTGCCTTCCGAACTGTCACCCATCCACTTGCCATCGCATCCTTCCGGCTGCATCAAGCACCCGATCCATCCCAGCCGATCCCGTGGCCTGCCGAGTTCGGAGGCCCAACCGGCAAAGAACTCATTGCAAGAAGTCACGCCAGTTTCCAAGAAGCGATGGCCAAGGACCCCATGGATGGCAGAAATCATCGCGGTGCCTTTCGAACCCTATGGGACCATCCAGGAGAAATCTTGGAGCAAAGCCAACGCCTAGTACGCTGCGCTCTGCTGAACAAGAACCGCGCTAGCGATCTGGTCGAAATCGCGATGTACTGCCAGCGGCTGGGACAACATGACCTGGCAACCTTCTGCTCGGAATTCGCTCTTCGGCAGGAACCCCGTCAGGCTCTGATCATCGCCAGTCAGATCGCGGAAACTGCTTCCGACCCAGTCTCCATCGATTTGTTCCCACCGGATGATGCCATCTACGAAACACTTCTCTCCTCACCTCTGGCCGACCCTAAGCGATTTCCCAAAACGCGACAGATCATCGCCGCGCGGTGGCTAGAGCGGATCGATCGCCAACCTGCCAACAGCCCAAAGCGCTGGCAGAGACTGTCACAATGGGCCAATCAGGCAGGAGACCGCCAGATCGAACAGCAGGCCTACCAGGAACTGATCCGCCTAGCCCCCACGGAGCCGACGCACTACATCGGGCTGGCCCGATCCCTGCAAGCCCAGGGGAAGATCCAACCTGCAATGGAAGCGATCGTCGAAGCGATCAAAAGCTGCGGTACCAACCGGCAACTTGCTGATTTCTATCAGCAGTTGCGAGACGAACGAGACAGACAGCTTTCTCCGAAATGACACCATGTTTCTGTACCACGGCAATTCACGAGAACGCGGGGGAGGGCAAGCAGGGCAATAACCAGGTGTCCTGGCAAACTTTCGCCAACCGGAAAAAAAGCTCTGGAAAGTCAAGTCTCTTCTGAATTCGGCTGCGCCCCGTGGATTTCTACATCCGATATTTATGAAGTTAGGGATTGTGACAGCAATTGCCATTGGTTCTCATAAACGAACCGATGGCTGGAGAAGTCTTTGCCACTCGCGACGATTCTGCTCGGATTGTCGACAAAATTCAATAGCCTACCCTGCCACAATCATCGGAGTGGAGCGGCGATCGAAGTCTGAACATGGAGAAGGTCGGGATGCTACAAGCCGCTGCCAACTCGATGGGGATGGGGGATTCATCGATGGCCCAGCAGGGTCAACCGGACCTCCTGCAGATGCTCTGGCGTTGGAAATGGCTGACGTTGCTAGGCGCCCTCCTGGGGATTGGAGTCGGATACCTTTTCTTTCTTCAGATCGCCCCAACCTACAAGGCGATGGCTACACTGCAGATCATCTCGCCCCTGGACGATTTGCTTCCGCTGAGATCCTTGGAAACGGGGTTGACGACCGGTGCTGGCAATCGCGCCGACGAGATCCGTGTCATCACCAGCAGCGCGGTACTGTCCAATGCTGTTGAGATAGGCAGGCTGAACCAGGCCAGCGCCCTTGCAGGGATGGAGAAGGAAGAAATTGTCAACTGGATACGCAGTAATCGGAAACTGCGGGCCAATCCCGGCACCAAGGAAATGCAGACCAGCATCATCGACATCTCTTTCGAATGCGAAGATCCGGAATTGTCCTCCGATGTCGTCCGCGCAGTCGTCGCCGGATACGAAGCCTTCCTCGGTAAAGAGTATCAGTCTCTGGGATCGGAGATCATCGATCAGGTGACCAAAGCCCGCGAGGAGATGGACAAAAAGTTTACCGATGTCAACCAGCGTTACATGGAGTTTCGAAAGCAGAGTGCTCTGATCTACAATGGCGAAGAGGGAAGCGATCCCTACGCCGCCGCCCTCTTGGCGATCAACTCCCAACTGGCGGTCAATGCCATGAGGATGAACAAGATCGAGGCGGCGCTGGAGCAGGCGAGGGAAGCGAATGAAGCCCAGCGGCGACCCGAAGAAATCCTTCTGATGCTTTCCGAGCTGATCAACGAAGGAATGCGTCGGGACAACGAACTGGCCAATTCCCGTTTCTCGATGGAGATTCTCAGTCGAGAGCGAGCGGCCAGCGAGGCGGAGAGGATCGAAAACACATCGATTTTTCCGCTGCGAGCCGAATTGAATTCGCTGCTTGGCACCGTCGGGGAAGGCCACCCCCAGGTGATCGAACTCCAGAAGCGGATCAAGGCGCTCGACGAACTGGTCGCCGATGTTCGCGAGCGAGAGAAGACCCGTCGCGATGAACTGCTTAGTTCCCTGAGGGCCCTCGAAGTCGGCCCCAGTTCCCCCAGCGATCAACTCAAGACCGTCATCGGTGGACTCCAGGAACAGCTCGCCACCCTGACCCGCGAAGGAGACAAATTGCGCGCTGCGGCTCAGGAGCAGACCAAGATGTCCCAGGAACTGCAAAGCTCCATCGCACAAAACAAATTGCTCAATCTGGAACTGGAATCGACCGGTGCGTTCCGCAAACAATTGGACGAAGCCATCGCAAAAATCGGATTGATCCCCGATTATGGCCGCAAGTCGATGAAAAGACTGGAGATCTCGTCGATCGGCGAGTACTCCGGCCCCTTTTCGCTGAGGTACCTGCTGGCAGGCGCCCTGCTGGGAGGACTTCTCTTCTCAGCCTTGGCCTACCTGCTGGAATCGGTCGACCGATCCTTCCGCTCTCCCGACGAAATCGCTGCCGAACTGGCGGTGCCGATTCTCGGCCATATCCCGCTGGGCAAAATCAGCAACACCGATCGCAAGGACGAAAAGGTCGATCTCTCGGTGGTCACCTTGCACCGCAGCAAGTCCCAATTGAGCGAAGCGTTCCGCGGGGTGCGAACCGGTTTGTATTTCAACAACCGGGCTGGAGACATCAAGGTGATCCAGATGACCAGCCCTGTCCCCGGGGATGGCAAATCAACAATCGCAGCCAACCTGGCGGTCAGCATGGCTCAGTCGGGCAAAAAGGTCGCACTGCTCGACGCAGACTTCCGGCGTCCCAGAATCGCGAAGCTGTTCGGAATCACCGACTCGACGGGGGTCGCTCCCTACCTGACCGGCTCCCTTCCGCTCGAAAATTGCATCATACCTAGTTCCGTCGAAAACCTATCGCTGCTGCCAGCCGGCATCAAGCCGCCCAACCCGGCTGAACTGCTGACCTCCGATCGTTTCGATGAACTGCTCAAGATCCTTCGCTCCTCCTACGACTACATCATCATCGATTCCCCACCGTTGCTGGCCGTCAGCGATCCAGCGACGATCGCCGCCCGCGTCGATGGGGTGGTTCTCAACATTCGGCTCAGACGCAATCTGAAACCGATCGCCCAGCGCGCCGTCTCCATGCTTCAGGGAGTCGACGCTCGACTGCTTGGCGTGGTGGTCAATGGAGTGGGTGCCAATCGAGGCTATGGTGGATCGGGATACCGATACGGTGGCTACGGCGGTAACTACGGCTATGGCTACGGCTACGGCTATGGTGGCAACTACGGTTCGGGCGGAGGAGAAGGGGTGCGAGCCTACTACGAGGACGACCTTTTACAGAAACTGGAGAATCGGAAGTCAGCTAGCTGATCGGCCAGCAGTCGCTGTTCCTAAATCCCAAACAGGCCAGGAACTCCAAGGCTCCTAGTAGCGATTCATCCGACCTGACAACCAGGACAAAAAAAGGTGCTGCGCTGAGCCTGCACGATGCGACGCACGGCAGTGCCACAGCGAGGGCAGGGTAAGCCCTCCCGGCCATAGACCTGATGTGCCCCTTGGTAACCACCACTTTCGCCATTGACCATCAGATAAGTTCCATCGCGCAGGGTCGATCCCCCTTGTTCGATCGCATCCAGAAGAATTTCCCTGGTGCTGGTCGCGATCGCCTCCCAAGCCCGCTTCCCAATTCGGTTGCAGCGACGCCTCGGGGAGATACCGCACCGAAAGAGGATCTCACTAGCATAAAGATTACCAACTCCGGCCAATTTCATCTGGTCCATGAGTGCTGGTTTGATGGGCCGCTTCAATCCTCCAAAAATTGCTCTCAGCCGCTCGCCGTCGATCACCAACGCATCGGGGCCGATCGCATCGCCCCCTAATCGCTCCTTCAACTGCCCATCGGTCCAGAGGGCCAGAGTTCCTAGACCGCGGCGATCCCAGTAGGTGATGGTGCAGTCCGATGCACCCTGGCAATCCAGCTGCCACCGCACGTGCTCGGGTGTCGGTGCATCGCCAGCCAGAAGCATGCCGGCCATTTTCGGCTGGATCACCAACCAGCAGTCGCCCGATAGACCGATCAATACCCTCTTGCCGATCCGCTCGACCCGCTCGATTCTTCGCCCCACAACACCTGACTCCACCCCTTCCCAGGATGGATCAATTCGAATCGGTCGGTAGCGCGATTTTGGCTGCCTTGCGGAGCTGATTATCGCACCGACAGCCATGGTGATTCCTCGACGCATCGCTTCGACTTCGGGCAGTTCAGGCATGGCGATGTCTCACGACGGGAGGATCCCGTCCTCCTCGGGCGGATCGTTCCTCTCGACAGCTCGATGCCCCTGATCTGCGGCGTTCGGAGGGGGGCTGCCTGAATCCTGATTCATGCGCCGCAGCACCTCCTGAGCCAGCTTCGATACGCTGCGGCTGGAAACCTGCTGCTTGGCCTGTTTCTTCTCCTGCAGATCCATCCGATGCAACTCGCGCTGCAGCAACTGCAACAACGTCTGCAGCATCGTGACGGCCATCGGGCCCACGAGGATCCCGATCGGCCCCAAAGTCTGAACCCCGCCCAGCACACTGAGCAGCGCTAAGAGTGGGTGGAGCTGCCGTTGGCCGTGAAGGACGGCCATCTTCACCACGTTGTCGCTGCTGCCGACCACCAGCGTACCCCAGGCAGCCAATGCCAGCGCGACAGGCACCTGCTGGCGCACTAGCGCCAAAAACAAACAAACGGGTACCCATACCAGAGCTGGCCCCACAAAAGGAACCATCGCGCAGGTCGTCGTCAGCAGAAACAAAAGCACCAGGGAGGGCATCCCCGCAGCCCAGTACCCCAAGGTGGCTAGAATCCCTTGAGCAACGGCCGAAAGGAGCGTCGCAAGGACCACCGCACGACTGGTCCGCTCAAACTCCAGCAGCAGCGTTTGCTCGTAGTCATCCTTCAGAGGCGACAGCCTCATCAGTGATTCCATCATCGACCGACCATCGCAGAGGAAAAAGAAAAGTGTCACGGTCAAAATGGCTGTCCCTACCACCATCCGAAGCAGAAATCCGCCTGTGGTGCTGGTCAACGCCAGCAGTCGAGGCCGAATCGATTCGATCAGCGACGAGGTCATCTGGCCCAGTTGCTCCCTGGACGGATTGGCGAGCTCTTTGGCGAAGGTCCTGATCGGGCCACCCAGCAGATACTGTTTGAGCTCTTGCCAGCGGCTACTCAGTGCGACCAAGCGCGACTGAATCTCCAGCACATCGACCTCTACCAGCGACTCGTTGCCATCGGGACGGGATTCCAGAGTCGGCGGAAAGGGAGGTGTCAGCGACGCGAGAGCCAGATGGAAGGCGGAGAAGCGAGCGGCGGCATCAGGCAGATCGGCCTGCTGGCCGACCATGCCTTCAATCCCTTGAAGCTCCACCCCGATGCGACGCGCCAGTCCCGCGACAATCCCGGAGGGATCCTCCAGCCGGGAAGAATCTAGTTCCGGCAAGACGCGCTGCAGTTCCTCGACATCGCGCTGGATGGCTGGGATATGCTCTCCGTAAGGCATCTCGAGAGAAAACCAGCGGTTCTGACGGATTTTGGCAAGTGCCACATTCATGGAATTGGAATTCAGGTGCCTGACCGCGACCGCTCCCTGAATGGCCGCCGTCCCCAGAACCAGCGCCAAGGGCAGCAGCACCGTCAGAAGGATCAATACGGTGGTGGCCCCGGCCGCCAGATGATCGCGCTCCCCCAGCTTTGCCCGCACCATCCGATGGAACGGACGAAACACCACCGCAAGGACAGCCGCCAGAAAGATGGGAACCAGAAATCCCACCATCACCTTGTAAAAAAGCGCCCCAATCACGACGATGATGGCGAGCAGGACGGCGAAGGATACGATGCGGCTGGTCAGTGACACGGGCATTGGATCTCCAGGACAAGCGACCGACAGGCGGTGCAGTTCTCGGGTCAGCCTTTCGATTCTACTGCAATCAGACCCATGGGCACTCAGCGGACCAGAGGATGAAGCAACGGATTGTAGGTTGGCTGAAAATCGCGGTCGCCATCGTTGTGATCGCGGGGATCGCCCGCACTCTCCACCAAGCCTACCAGGAACTCCAGCAGCAGCGAGCGGCGCAGGCCCAGCACTTGGAGGAACTAGAGGCGGAACTGACAAACCTGGAGGCGGCCGGAGGCAATCCCCAACAGCTGCAGCGGGTCCGGGCACAAATCGCCACGATCGAAGGTCAGAATCTGCGATGGGACCGGGTCGACCTGCGCTGGCTGACTGCGAGCATCCTGCTGGGGTGGTTGGGGCTGCTCCCGGCCGGGCTGTTCTGGTTGGAGACACTGAGAAAATTCGGGCACCCCTTGGAAAGTCGGCCCGTGCTTGCCGGCTACTTTCTCGGCCATCTGGGGAAATACGTCCCGGGAAAAGCGATGGTCTTTCTACTACGGATCCCCCCGATCCGCGCGCGAGGTGTATCGATCGCCACCGGTGTCGTTTCGATTTTTGTTGAAACGCTCGTCTGGATGGGTGTCGGTGCGGCATGGGGCAGCCTTTCGCTGATGCGAACCCCGGTCCCCGACTGGATGGTTTGGGGATCGATCGCCTGTGGACTTGGCGCCCTGCTCCCGACATTGCCCCCGATCTTTCGACATCTGGTAGCGATCCTCTCCAGGAGTCGCGTAGGGCGGCTTCCAGAAGAGGTCTCACGCGGTCTCGACTGGAGTCTGATGCTGTGGGGTTGGAGCATTCTTTCGCTTGGCTGGATCCTCCTGGCCGCCAGCTTGGCCTCGCTTTTGCTGGCCCTGCAAGGATCATCCCCAACCCTGTCGATCAGTTCCCCCTCTCTGTGGGCTGCCAGCATGGCTGCCATCTCACTTTCCATGGTTGCCGGATTCCTTTCGCTGCTCCCCGGGGGAGCCGGAGTACGCGAACTGGTGGTCAGCCTGATCCTTCAACCTCTGGTGGGGCCAGTAGCTGCACTGCTCGCCGCCCTCGGCATCCGCATTGTTTCGCTCCTGGCTGAATTGCTTTGGATCGGCCTGTTCCGAATCCTCCCTACCGAACAGCCTTCCCAACCCACCGGACCGGAAGAATCGAAAAACTTCGGAACGTTCCCCAACCGACCATTCAGCTGACTGGAAGCGTGCCCTCTGTTTGTTGAGTAAACTAACTGGATCATTCCGCAGGAGGCTGAGGCCGGAGGTATGGGCCGATGACTGAACCACCCAAAGAGATTTCGCTGGTGGTGCCAGTGCTCGATGAAGCTCTCTCCATCGAACCTCTGATGGATCAGATCCAGCAGGTCGCGACGGCTCAGGACTGGGACTACCAAGTGGTCTTCGTCGATGATGGTTCGCGCGACGCAACCTGGCAGAGAATTGCCGAACAGGCTGCGACCAACCGACGCGTTCAGGGTATAAGGCTACGGCGCAATTTCGGAAAAGCCACCGCCCTGGCTGCTGGATTCCAGGTCGCCAACTCCCCGATCGTCGTGACGATCGACGGCGATCTGCAGGATGACCCTGCGGAGATACCCAAGCTGCTGGCGGCGATCGCCCAGGGGAAGGACGTCGTCAGCGGTTGGAAGCAGGATCGGAAAGATCCCTGGCACAAAGTCATCCCCAGCCGATGGTTCAACGCGGCCGTTGGGATGCTGACTGGTGTGCGACTGCACGACCACAACTGCGGACTGAAAGCCTACCGCCGCGAAGTGCTCCGAGAGATCGAGCTCTACGGTGAATTGCATCGCTTTGTCCCGGTCCTGGCAGCCTCTCGCGGCTTTGTGGTTGGCGAGGTGCCGGTACGTCATCACCCTCGCAAACATGGAAAATCGAAGTACGGCTGGTCCCGATTGGCCAAAGGACTGCTCGATCTTCTTACCGTCTACTTTCTGACCGGTTTTCGGCAGCGGCCACTGCACCTCCTGGGAGGCTTTGGACTTGGGGCGCTACTGCTGGGTGGCTTGGTCCTGACGCTGCTGAGCTGTCTTTGGGTGATCACCCGCACCCTCCCTGGCTGGCCCCCATTGCACCTCCACCAGCGAGCCCTCTTCTATTTCGCCATCCTTTCGATCCTTCTTGGAGTTCAGTGGTTATCGATCGGTATTCTTGCCGAGCTGATCGTGGCACAAAAACCTGACACCAAACCGCTGGCGATTGCCGAGCGGGTGGGAGGTGAGCTGGTCCAGTCCCATTCGGAAGACGCCCCATCAGGATCCTAGGAGTCTTCATGAAACGATATCGGAAATCGCATCGCTTCCATCACCTGGGAATGCTCCTGATCTGCATCGCGTGGGTGCTGCAATTGGCGAGACTTTTCTCGGCACCAGGCAGGATCGAATCCGCTCCGTTCCATAGCGCCAACGACCGTTCGCGCTGGTGCACTGTCGCTTCGCTGGTGGAAGCTGGAACCTACCAGATCGATCAATGGATCGCGCTGAAGGATGCGGATGGGAAACGCCCCTGGGCGACCATCGATATGGTCCGGCACCGAGGATGGGATGGCAAAGACCATGCCTATTCCAGCAAGCCACCACTTCTGGCCACGTTGATCGCTGGCGCCTACTGGCCTCTTCGTCAGATCACTGGAATCTCTCTGACCGACCATCCCCATTACATGGCAAGACTGATCCTACTTTTGGTTCAGCTGATTCCTCTGGGCCTCTTCTGGTCGACCACTTGGAAGTGGATGCAGGAACAGGTGCGCAGCAGTTGGGGCCTGGCAATCGGCCTGGCATTTCTCCTGTGGGGAACCTTTCTTTCGACCTTCAGTATCTCTTTGAACAACCATCTGCCGGGCGCCATCGCAGTTGGAGGAAGCCTGATTCTACTAGAGCGATCGATGCGACCCGGTCAGTCTCCGATCGCTCTTTGGCAGGCAGCACTTCTGGGTGCATTGACCGCCTTCGGTTCAACCTGCGACTTGCCCGCCCTCAGCTGGTGGGCAATCACTGCCGCTCTGCTGACCTGGCACTTTGGCGGCAAGACGCTGGCAGCCTATCTTGTCGGTGGCATCCCCATTCTGGCCGCCTTCTTGGCGACCACTTGGTTGGCTCACGGCGACCTGCGGCCCCCCTACGCCCATCGAGGACTTGGCGATCGCATCGGGACCGTGGAAGGGCTACCGCTGCAGAGCGGCCTGAACAAGCCGCACCCCGCGCAGGAGGAATTGAATGCCACCACGCAGCAGTCGGAAACCGGTGATCTCTCCGGAATCCATCCAGCGTCCACTCTCAAGCCACCTCTCGATCCCCTTGTCCAGTGGCTTCAGCAGCAAGGCTTTCAGATATCGGATCGCGCCAGCCTCCGAAGAGCCGAACGGCTGGGGCACTGGGAACTACACGATTCCCCGAGCGGCCAACGGTTCGCCGTGGTGCAGCAGGGGGATCGATGGGATTTGCACCAGTGGGATGACTGGTACGACTACCCAGGTTCGTACTGGCTTCCCGAAAATAAGCGAGGCGTCGACCGCGGGGAAGCTTCACATCTGCTCTATTGCTGGCATACCCTGCTTGGTCATCACGGCATTTTCTCCCTGACCCCCTTCTGGTGGCTGGCGATCCCTGGATTATGGATGGCAATCCGCGATCGATCCAGCGGCCCATCCCGCTTGCTGTTCGTGGCTATCGCCCTGGTGACGCTGGTCTGTTTGACCTTCTACTGGACGCGACCAGTGGTAGACCGTAACTACGGTGGCGTCAGCTCGGGGTTTCGCTGGGCATTCTGGATGATTCCGCTATGGATGCTGCCAACCTGGAAATCGCTGGAAGCGATGTCCAAGTCCTTCCGCCTTCGCTCCATCATCACTGCCAGCTTGCTGCTGAGCATCTTTTCAGCCAGCTTTCCATGGATCAATCCGTGGGTCCATCCATGGATCTATCAGTGGTGGAGCTATCTGGGGTGGATCCCGCAGTGAAAGCCAATCGAATCCCTAATGCATGCCGCAGACCCTGGCAGCGGATGAAAATGCCGCCAGACATGAGAAGGAATCGATCATGAAACTGAAAGTCGCCTTGGTCGGTCTGGGGAAAGACTGGCAGAGTCGTTATCTACCGGCGTTCCGGTTGCTGCAGGATCGCATGCAAGTCGTCGCTGTCTACAGCGCGGTTCGGACACTTGCCGATTCCGCGGCTCGCGATCTTCAAGCGATCAGTCACACCGGGTTTCGGGAGATGATCTCCAGTGAAGCGGTCGATGCGGTTTTCCTTCTGGAATCCGAGTGGTACCAGACCGCGCCGCTTGCCGCCGCCTGCCAGTTTGGAAAAGCCGTCTTCATCGGATCGGAATTCGAACTCACCGAACCTCAGATCGAACAGGTCCGCCAACAGATCGATACCTCCGGGATCGCTGCGATGGCCGAATTGCCCAGACGATTCGCCCCCGCCACGCTTCGGCTGAAGGAACTGATCGCCACCCGACTGGGACAGCCTCAATTGCTCTTTTGCCACCGTCGCTTGCCTCGCGAAAGTGACGGCGGCGCCCGACAAGCAAAACCTCTGGAGAAGCGAGCTACCAGAGAACTGCTGGAACTGATCGACTGGTGCCGCTTCATCGTCGACCAACCGGTCGATTGGGTGCAGTCAGTCCAGCATCTGCAACAGAATGACCACGTGTCGGTCAACGATCCGGTTTTCGACTACCAAGTCCTAAGCCTCGGCTTTGGCAACCGGTTCCCTGCCTATCCCAATACCCTGGCGCAGATCAGTTGCGGTGCCTACATGCCCGGAAGCTGGCATGAGGCAATCGCCTATCGGCCCCCTGCGGCCATTCAGGTTGGGTGCGAACGCGGCTTGGCCTTCGTCGATCTCCCCAACACCCTAGTCTGGTTCGATGAACTCGGCCGACATCAGGAAACACTCGATACCGATCTGTCGGTTGGCCAATCGCTGCTGACCCGATTCCACCGCTGCGTCACCTCCCTGGTCCGCTCCAATCAATCGCTCGACGATCTGGCCACCGCAGCCAGGATCCTGCGATTAGCCAGCGAAAGCCACCAAGCGGGCCGCCGGCTTGCAATCCAATCCCCCTGTTCGCAAACGGGAGACGGTCCCGCAATACCCCCCGAATGAGCCTCCGGAAGCCAAAACTGCGATAGCAACCGGGAAGAACCGGAAAAACAGTATGGCGAAACTGGGGGGTTTGGGTTGAGCGTGACAATCACTCAGTGTTAGCGGTTCGCTTAGGTTTCGATCGATTGAATCTCAGGCGAATAAGGCAAAATCGATCGATCTGCCCCCCTTTTTGCTTCGCCTTTTTCGCCGCCTCTCAGATTCTCACTCAAGAGTTCCGATAGGAATGCTAGCACACGTCGACTGGTTGTCAGGCGCCCTCTCATTCGTATACTCGCAAAGTCTTGGAAGGCGGCAAAGCTTTCCTGATCGTTGCGGTCTGCGCCATGGGATCGCCTTTCCTCATCCGACGAGTCTGCCAAGGAGGACCACGTACCGGAATCGGATTCTGTTGTTTCCTTTTCTCCAGAGGACTCCTTGATGATGGCTCGTTGGATGCTACTGACACTTCTCTGGCTCGCTGGGGCCAAAGCCGTAAACGAACCGATGACCTATGAGGCAGCATATGCCAAAGCCCAGCGGGAAAAAAAGCCGCTGGTCGTTCTGGTGGGTGCCGATTGGTGCGCTGCCTGCAAAACCATGAAGTCGTCGACGATCGCGAAGATGCGGGAATCGGGGGAATTCGATCAGGTCGTCTACACTTCCATCGATAAAGACGCCCAACCGGACTTGGCCCGCAAGCTGATGGAAGGGAACTCCCTCCCTCAGATCGTTGTCTTCCACAAAAGTGATGAAGGCTGGAAACGAATCGCTGTCTCGGGTATCCAATCAGAGAATCGGGTGCGGGAACTGATTCGTCAGGCGGCTCATGACCAACAACCCGATCGCGTGATTCGCTGACCATCTTCCCCGGCCGTTCAGCCTTGAAGGGATTTTCTGATGCCGTTTCCGAAAGGATTCGAACACATTGTGCGGGAGCAAGAACCGCTGGCTCCCTACACATGGCTGAGGATTGGCGGGTTGGCTCGATTCTTTTGCGAACCCAATACCACCGAAGA
>JBIINB010000241.1:0-3992 GCA_044337705.1 Pirellulaceae bacterium
GTGCTTGTTCTTCAGCAGGATTTGGATTCCTGAAGTTCCCAGTCCACGGATCGAGGTAAAGGGTCGAAATGACTGTAGAAAACTGCATCATCATCGGTAGCGGGCCAGCTGGCTGGTCGGCCGCGATCTATGCGGCGCGAGCGAACTTGAAGCCGCTTCTTTTCGAAGGGGCGCTCACCGAAGAAAACCGACTCAAGGGGACCCTGCCGCTGGGCCAGCTGGCACAGACCACCGAAGTGGAAAACTACGCCGGCTATCCATCGGGCAAGCTGAAGGAGTTTTTGGAGTCGGCGATCGACCCAGATCGCCTGACGATGATGCCGCCGATCGAAGAGCATGCACATGCGGTGACGGGGCCGGAGTTGATGGAGCTAATGCGTCAGCAGGCGAAGAACTTCGGGACACGCATCATTACCGACGACGTGGTGAAAGTTGATTTCAGCAAAAGCCCTTTCCGGATCGAGACTCTGGAAAGTGGGGCGCACCAGACCTATACCGTTATTATCGCCACTGGGGCTCGCGCGAATTATCTGGGACTGCCCAGCGAAGAGGCATTCAAGAATCGCGGTGTCAGCGCTTGCGCTGTGTGCGATGGAGCCTTGCCCAGATTCCGCAAGCAGCCATTGATTGTGGTCGGTGGCGGTGATTCGGCGATCGAAGAGGCGACATACCTCTCGAAATATGCGTCGAAGGTCTCCCTGCTAGTGCGGCGCAACGAACTGCGCGCTTCGAAGATCATGCAACAGCGAGTCAAGGACAATCCAAAGATCGAAGTCTGTTGGAACACGGAACTGCAGGAAGTACTGGGGGACGACAAGAAGGGGGTGACGGCCGTCCGAGTCATCAACAACCAGACGAAGGAAGTGTCGGAGCTGCAGGCAGGTGGGCTGTTTCTGGCGATCGGCCACACGCCCAACACGGCATTCTTGAATGGCCAGTTGGAACTGACCGACAAGGGCTACATTCGCTGGATCAAACCGTTTCGGACCGAAACCAGTGTCGAAGGGGTTTTTTCTGCCGGGGATGTGTCGGACGATTACTATCGGCAGGCGATCACCTCGTCGGGCACTGGGTGCATGGCAGCGCTCGATGCCGAGCGGTACTTGAGCCATCATGGCATTATTTAGCATCGGGCCTAGTTCCAAAGTGCGCTGACAAGCGCCCTGGACATTCCCCAAGGTTTTTTCTAACGTCCGGGCATTCGATGCCCGGCGGCGTTCGCGCGGGCCGTGCCGTGGTTGGCTGGGATGCTGCAAGCGAGCGACTGGATGCGGGTTACTTTGCGCACCTTGATTGCCGGCCAATGCGGGTTGCTCAATCCGCATCAGAAGGCGACTCTGGACGAACAACTGCGGCAGCACGCAGCGGCTAGGTTTCTGTACGAGCATCTGACCGAGCTCCGCCTGTCGAAGACTCCACGCACCCCACCGCTATCCGGGACGGGATTGGGGATCGATCCCGCTTCCGTGGCCGGATATCTGCAGCGACGGTTGCCCGCCGACCAGGCTCAGGCATTCGAACGAATTGCGATTGAAAGCGATCAAGCGCTGGATGAACTGATGGCGATGGCTGCCATCAACGATCAGTTATCCGGCCTGCATGGACTTACATCGGATCGGATTGAGCGAGTATTGACGATCGGGATGGACGGGGTGCAACTGGATGGAACCAGGAGTCTGAAGGTAAAAGGCGTCCAGGTCGCCTCCGCTGAGATTAATGTGCCGAACCACACCCAAGCGCCAG
Organism: Pirellulaceae bacterium; assembly: GCA_044337705.1. Lineage (GTDB taxonomy): Bacteria > Planctomycetota > Planctomycetia > Pirellulales > Pirellulaceae > JBEISR01. The sequence goes on from JBIINB010000241.1 coordinate 1,744, forward strand.
CGCCTATTCCAAGTGTAGCCATGGCTACATCTGGAAAGTCATCTTATCGACGCTACGGATTTCTGGCGTCGCTGACGGTATCTGCGGCCGTTGCGTTCGCTATTCTTTCGATAGGGAGCCGTAGTGTTCCAGACCGATCTGCCCCGGATGTTGAGGAATTGGTGGTCGCTGCGACAAGTCGCGAGGATATAAAAACGGACGAGGGCGAGTGGGCGATTCCTTCAGAGCCGGAAGTGGTCAATAGTCTACCGGAAGATCGTTCGGTGATGGCCGCATCGTGGGAAGTTGCCCTTACCGAACCTCAGCTTCTACCACCGAAGCGGTTGGAATTGGGTGCGAAGGAGGATCGCCAGTCGGATGATCGACAAGAAGTTCAGCTGCAGGCCGATCGCAGGATTGCGATGGGGGATCTCTCGGTGGTGGCGGGCAGCGACAACTTGCTGGGTGATCCGAATCATGCAGATTCCTGGAATCGGTGGATTGATTGGGTTGCAAGTCGATGCCGCGATGATTCGGTGTGGCAAGAGCGACTGGAGTTGGAGATCGCAGGTCGACCTGCCAGCTGGCAACCTGTGCTGAAGCTGCTTTGGCAGGGTGTGCCACAGGCGGGTTCCGATCCTGTTTGGCGGCGCTGGCTGTTGGATGCGCTGGTGCACGAGCAGTTGGAAATTCGTGTGCTGGCGTCGTATCAGTACGCCAGGCTGACCGGCATGGTTCCTTTGGTCGTGGATCGCGCACAAGCGATTGCATCGCTTTCGCGCTGGGAAGAGCGACTGACGCCTGTGGATGGTAATCGTTAGACCGTAATTCGAAGCGGTCTATTTCCTTTGCGGTCTCTATGATTTCACCAGAGACCTCTTCGAGGAAAGCCTGCCGATGACTGAAGGCGGCACTTTGGGGCAAGGAGCAGGGGAGAGGTCAAGAGATCGGGGTGAGATCCAGAGGATCGCCGAGGGCAGGGGTAGTGCCAGGGGCTAAAAGCATCATGATCGAATTGATCCCCGATCCGATTCCCAGCAGCGCCAAACTGTGTGCAGGCTGGATGGCTTGATGAATCATCCCAAGCCCAAGGGCAGTAGGGAGGGCGACCGAGCCGGTGTTGCCAAGCCAGGGGAAGGTGGCAAAGTCGCGATCGAGCGGCAGTTGGAGGGCATCGAGAATCAGGCGGCGGTGGGCGGATCCGACTTGATGGCAAACGGTGCGATCGATCCGATCGCGGGGAAGCCCCGAGTCGGCGATGAGATCCTCGAAGGCCGCCTTACCAGTCTCGATCCCAGCCGCAAGAAGCTGTTCGGAGTCGGTTTCCATAAGCGGTTGCATGGCGGAACCGGCGCGGTCCTGATCGCTGAGGCATAGGGCGTTGTACTGCGTGTGCGCCCTTGCAGCGACATGCTCGATAGACCGGCCATCGGGCGCTAGCGATTCATCGGCGATCAGCCAAGCGCAGCTTCCTGAACCGATCGTCAGCGACGCAAAGGCAGGTTTGATCGATTGACGTGTGAGACTGGCATCGGTTGAGAGGTGGTGAAGCGTTGTTTCGATCAAACCTCGGGCATCTTCCGTCCCCACCACCAAGCCGCTCTTCCACCAACCGCATTCAATACCCATCGCGATCTGCAGGGCGCCATTGAGCAGGCCCAGGCAGGCGTTGGAAAGATCGCAGGCGACGCTGCGAGCCGGCAGCGCCAGTTCGTGATGGACTCGGCATGCAGTAGCCGGCTCCAGAAACTCACGGCAGACGCTGGCGTGAAAGAGGCAGTCGACTTGGCTGGGAAGCAGTCCCGCCACCTCCATGGCTCTTCGGCCACTAACGATACTGGGATCGGAAATTCGGGTGCCTCTCGGCCACAACCGCCGCTCCCTGACGCCGCTCATCCCCTCCAGGCGGCCCTCCGGGAGCCGCAATCGAACGTAGACTTCCCCCAGTTTTTCCTCGATTTCTGAGGAAAAAAGCACCTCCGGAGGGATGCAGAAACCTACCCCTGCCAGCCTCGCACGGCGAAATCTCATCCCCGCCTCCTTCTCTCGACCTCCTTGGAACTTTGCAAATGCTAGCACCGAATAGAGTGGTAGCAAATCCCGTTAACCCTAAATAAGCCTACCTGTTTGCCCTCTTCGGTCATCCCGCTTACTTTCTTGCCCGTCACATGGATGCAGTCGCAGGGTTGCGACTGTGTGTGGCGGGGCGTAGGTAGGATCGAGCAGGGAACGCACGAAGTCGATTCGTCTTTTCGATGCAGATCGGTTGG
>JBIINB010000242.1:0-3980 GCA_044337705.1 Pirellulaceae bacterium
CCCTGCTCTCCCCTGGTCCCATCGTGGCGATTGTTCCGAGCTGTCGAGCAAACTACGACCCTCTCATCCTCGCCGTCCTGGCTGTTCCTAGCAGGTGGATCCGAGCATCAGCGAGGCAGTCTTCGATGGCTCAGCGGGGCCATGTCTTTGGCGGCTCCCAGCCTTCCCGCGATGGCTCGCCTACGCACCGTTCGCGCTTGGCAGCGATGGGCTCGCAGATCCGGGTGCCTATTTCCCCAAACCTTCCCCCTGCGTTCTCAGTTGGCTGATCGCCGTGGGAATTGCTTGCGTGGCGGCGATCCGCGATGGCTGATCAAATCGTTGCATCATGCGGGCGGATTCCATGTGGCGCCCTGGCAACCGTCCATGTCTCCCGCGACTTCCCGGCATTGGCTGATGCAGAGATGGGTCGATGGCAAAAGCGTTGGAACCTTCTTCCTGACACGCCCTGGCCAAGTGCAGTTTCTTGGCTGTGTCGAGCACTGGGGTGCGGCGCACCTCCCCGCTCCGGCGCCTTATGCCTTTCGCGGTGGGTGGGGCCCAGCACCGCAGCGAACGGGAGTTTACGATCGTTGGATTCGTTTCGCTGAGGTGGTTCAGGAGGAATCGCCGGCCCTAGGGCTTTGGCAGGCCGATTGGATTGTTCCCGAAGAGGGGCCTCCGGTTCTTCTGGAAATCAATCCGCGATGGACGGGGCTTATGGAGCTGGTGGAACGGTGGAGCGGTAAAAATCTCAGCAAAGCCCACTGGGATTGCCTGACAGGAAAGACAGTCCAGGATCTATCTCTGTTTTCGGGGATCGGGCCAGCCGCCAGCCTGCTTTGGGGCAAATCGATTCACTACGCACGGTCTGAAGGAGAGGTTGATTCACCGACGGCCCAGTGGTTCTGGGATCATCGTTTCCAAGAATCGATCCTGCCAGCGACTCCCTCTGCCGGACTTTGCTATCTGGCTGATCTGCCCCATCCCGGATCCGTTATCGCAGAGGGCGCGCCGGTCTTGAGCGCTGTCTGTGTAGGTGATTCCCCAAGCCATCTGCTGGCCTCCGCCGTTGCCTTCGATCAGCAGCTCCACCAGCGTCTGCTCCAATCCGAGGATTCTACCGCGCTGTCGCAGAGAGATCGTTGAAAGACCCAGCCTCATCACCATGGGCGATTTTTGGCAATTAGGGAGTCGATGCGGCCGGCAACTTGCGGAGTTGCAAATGGCGGAATTGAACCTTGGTGACACCATCTCCATGGATCTGTACTGCAATCCGTCCTGTGCTCGGGATCGATGAGTCGGTTTCTTGATAATCGACGGTCTGGATTTCGTTCAGCCACAGTTGGATGCGATCCCCCTGGGCACGAATCCGATAATGATTCCAGTCATCCTTTTTCAGCGCTTGCAGCAAGACTTGCGGATCGGCTTGCGAGAGGAACTTGTTGCGTCGACTTTCGTCGTAAAGCGATCCGTCGTAACCGGCGCCCAAATCGGCTTGATAGCCCTTCATCTCATGATGGTTGGCGATTCGCTGCGAGCGGAACTGCACACCCCCGTTGACGAATCCTTCGGTTCCTTCAATCCGATACTGCAGTTGCAACTCGAAGTCGCCAAACTCATCCAGTGTGCAAAGGAATTCATTGCGAGGAAATCGTCTGTCGAGTGAACCGGCCACCAGCGCTTCATTTTCGATTCGCCAAAACTCTTTTCGATCCTCCTCCCAGCCTCGCCAGGATTTGCCATCGAATAGGTCGTACCAGGCTTTCTGGGTTGTTTCGATCACCACAGAAGGTTCCTGGGATAGCACATTCCTGTTGATCCACCCCGCAGCCGCAAGGAAAGTCAATGCGGCCAGATTGGCCATAAGGCACTTAAAGGCCAGTCTGGAGGATGCGGTCGCCATGAGCGGATTCCTTTGGAAAGATGGTCGATCCCGAGGGGGTGATTCACCCCAGCGATTGTAGACCAAAACACTGCATTCCACGAAGTGAATTGGGGAGAAGAGTTTTCCGGATTCGTTGAGGTTTTTGCATGAAATCCAGGGGGATGGTTATCTTGTACGAGCGGTTTTCGGGGCACTAAATCTGGGGTGCCCATGGCATCGTTCGATCGACTTGCTAGGATGCCTGATTCGCCTTCCAATGGGGGCGACGACTGGGGATCGGCAGGTGAGGGATGAGTGATCGGATTCGGCGATTGCCGAAGGTCAGGAGGAGCGATGTCGGGGGAGGTGAAGAATTTCCGCAAGGACGGCGCGGTCAAGAAGCCGATTTCTTTTTCGGAGCTTCAGGATCGAAGTCCCCCTTACGACCTGCAAGCCGAAGCAGCCGTGTTGGGATCGATGATGATCGATCCTCGGATCGTAAACGATCTGTTGCTGGAAATTCGGGAAGAAGACTTTTACGATTCGGCCCATCAGAAAATTTTTGCGCACGTCAAATCGATCTATGACGAAGGGCGGTCGATGGATCCGATGATCCTCGCCAACTCGCTCAAAAAGAAAGGGCAACTGGATGAGGTGGGCGGGGTGGCGATGCTGGCCGATCTTGCCCGGTCGGTGCCGCACGCAGCCCACGCCTCGTTCTACGCCAAAATCGTTGTCGACAAGGCGGTGCTGCGGCGTTTGATCGATACCTCCAGCGAAATCCTCCATGAAGCATATGGAGGGACCACGGAAGTTAGTGAGTTGGTGGCGACAGCCGAAGCGAAGATTCTGAAGGTTCAGGATGAACGGAACGCCACCGCCACCTCCAGCATCTCCGATGTCCTCAAGGAAGCGATGAAACGGATCGATGCACGGCTTCGTGGCGAAAAACTGGAAGGGGGAGTCATGACCCACTTTGCAGATTTCGACAAGATGACCGGTGGACTGCATAATGGCGAACTGGTGATCCTTGCAGCGCGTCCCAGCATGGGCAAAACGGCCCTGGCGATGAACATCGCCGAACATGCAACGCTCAAAGGGAAAGCTCCTGTTCTTTTTGTCAGCCTGGAAATGTCGGCAATCGAGCTGGCCGATCGTCTCCTGTGCTCGGTAGCTCGCGTCAATGGCAGTCGACTTCGCAACGGAACGATTTCCTCTGAAGATCGTCAGCGACTCGTCGGCTCGGCCATGCAGATCTCTCAGGCGCCGCTCTTCGTGGACGACTCTCCAAGTCGTTCGGTCAGCGAAATCGCCGCCGTGGCGCGACGCATCGATCAGCAGGTCAAACAGAAGCATGGGCATCTTGGGCTGATCGTCATCGACTACCTCCAGTTGATCGAGCCAGAGAATCAGCGGGATCCCAGGCAGGAGCAAGTCGCCAAGATCGCGCGACGACTGAAAATCCTGGCGCGTCAGCAACAAGTACCCGTCCTCTGCCTGGCACAGCTCAATCGACAAGCTGAAGAAGGGAAGGACCACACGCCTCGACTCAGTCACCTCAGGGAATCGGGGGCGATCGAACAGGATGCGGACGTCGTGATGTTCGTCCACCGCGAAGAGTACTACCATCGCGGCGAAGCTGCCACGCAGTACGCCGGACAAGCTCAGATCATCATCGCCAAACAGCGCAATGGTCCCATCGGCGAAGTCGATCTACTCTGGGAGCGTGAGTACACGCGATTCCTCGATAAAGCCCCCGAACGCCTTTCGGAGTTCGATGGCTACTCCGGGTTTTCCTCACCAGGCGGCTTTTGATTCCCTCGGTGCGTCCAGCGAGAAAGCGATATTGGTTTCAGTCGCTGCCTTGTCGATTGGCTGAAGTCGAGTTTGCTGTTTTTTCATTCGGCCTTCATTCCCGTCAGAGGTTGGCATTCGCCGGACTAACCGGCCATCGCTAGCGGCCGGGTTTCGTGGTACTGGCGTTCCTATTCCTGCCCTATCCTCATCGCGTCTGGCGGTGGGCTACAATGACCCGTCGGATCTAAGGTAGTCGTGCAAACGACATGGAGACGATTCCCTGGCGAAGGAAGTGAGGCGTGGTGATGATGCGATGGGTGGCGACATGGATGCTGGG
>JBIINB010000243.1:0-3977 GCA_044337705.1 Pirellulaceae bacterium
CAAGAAGATGGCTTCGCTTCGAGCAACACTCGCGTCAAGAAACCCGACCGGGCGACTGAACCAGCCCGGCAGCTGGAAGATACGAATGACGGACATAATCGGCCAACATCCGATGGCTGCTGAATCGCCAGGAACAGGTCCGGATCGAATCCTTCATCCGGTCGATCCATCCTTCCGGAATCCCGAGGTCGCTCTTGTGATAATACAGCGGCACCACCTGCGACTCTAAAAGCTCCATCAGATACCCAGCATCCCTCGCATCGGCCGCGGCTTCGTCCGCATGCCCCTCGCCCCGCCCAATAGCAAATCCATTCGTCCCGTCATACGCTTCGGCCCACCAACCATCGAGGATACTGGCATTGAGCACGCCGTTGAGCGCCGCCTTCTGGCCACTGGTCCCCGACGCCTCCAGCGGCCTCCGGGGTGTGTTAAGCCATAGATCGACTCCCTGAACCATCGCGCGGCAGATCTGCATGTCGTAATTGGGGAGGAAGATCAATCGACCACGGAAACGTGGGTCTTGCTGCAGCTGTGCGATCGACTGCAAAATCGCTTTGCCGGGGTGATCCTGAGGATGCGATTTACCCGCAAACAGCAATTGCACCGGTCGCTCTCGATTTCCGATCAGCTCCGCCAGTCGATCCAGATCCTGAAACAGCAGATGAGCCCGCTTGTAGGATGCGAATCGACGGCCAAAACCGATCGTCAGCACATCACATTTCCAGTCTCCCGGCCCCACTTCGGCATGCTCATGCAGCAGCTCCGTCGGATCCATCGTGGCCTTGGTGGCTAGCTGCACGCGGTAGTTGGAGATGAAGTCCAGGAGTTGCTGTTTCAATTGCTGATGAGTTGCCCAGCAATGGCTACGATCCAGCTCCGCCACCGGCTCCCAGGTTTCCGGCTGATCGATCCACTCTTCCCACCCCTTTCGCAGCAGTCCATCCCAAACGTGCCGCCACGGCTCGGCCAGCCAAGTCCCCAGATGGACGCCATTGGTGATATGAAAGATCGGCACTTCATCGACCGACTTGGAGGGCCAAAGACCTCGCCACATGGACCGCGAGACACGGCCGTGCAAGGCGCTGACGCCGTTGGTACGAGCGGCAGCGCGAAGCGCTAGGGCGGTCATGCAGAGCGGTTCGTAGGGATGTGGGGGAGATTCGGTGACGAGATTGACCAAGCGATCTTGGGGAATCCCCAACTGATTTCGCATCGGCCCCAGATACTCTTCCATCAGATCGCCGCTAAAGCGATCATGCCCTGCCGGTACTGGAGTGTGTGTTGTGAAGACGATCCCTGGATGCCGTTGCTCCCACGCGGAATCGAATCCAACTCCCTCTTCCTCCATCGCCTGCCTGGCCCACTCCAGACTTGCAAAGGCGCTATGTCCTTCGTTCAGATGGAGCACCGAAGGGACGATGCCCATCGCTCGTAGCGCACGCACTCCGCCGATCCCCAGGACGATTTCCTGAGCGATACGGGTCTGGCGATCGCCCCCGTAAAGCCGCTGAGTGATCAGCCGGTCGGCAGGGTTGTTGGAAGGGGTGTTGCAGTCCAGCAGAACAAGAACGACACGGCCAACCAGGAGTTTCCAGAGTCGGGCGTAGAGCGGCCCGGCATGGCGATCGACGCGCACCTCAACCTGCTTGCCATCGCTATAACGAATCGGCGAAACGGGAAGGTGTTCCACAGGGAGATCGCTGTAGATTTCGCGCTGCAGCCAGTGTGGGTCGATTTCCTGCTGAAAATAGCCTTGCGAGTAAAACAGTCCCACGCCAACCAGCGGGATCCCAAGATCGCTGGCGGTTTTGAGATGATCGCCTGCCAGGACTCCCAGCCCGCCCGAATAGATAGGGAGGGAAGGGTGGAGAGCGAACTCGGCGGAAAAGTAGGCGACGGGCCGCGCGCGAAGCGCCGACGCCTCCCGGCGGCTCCACAGGCGCGATTGCTGCATGTAGCCTTCATAGCGTTCGTGCAGGACAGCCATCGCACGACCGAAGGCCGGGTCGCGACGGAACGCTTCGCGATGGGAGGGATCGAGTCGGTTTAGCCACACCCAGATGTTGCCTTCACAGGCGGCCATGCCTTGGGGGTCGAGCCCATGGAAGTAGTGTTGGAATTCGGGATCCCAGGTCGCCCAGAGATTTTCGGCGCAGCATCGGACCAGCGCGATCGGGTCGTCGAGATCAGCTGCATGGCAATCTCCGCGCAGCGACTGAGGCATCCAGGACATATTCGATCCAGAATCTGAGAAAAAGTCAGGTCGCATCCAAACGATGCAATTCGATCCTCAAAAGATTGATCGAATCAGATCCAAAATGCGAGGGGCCCAATGATAAAGAAAAGGTGTCAGGACTCTTTTTCCGAAAAGAGTCCTGACACCTTTTCTGCCCAGGTAGCCACCGCTGCCAAGCGGTGGATTGGCTTCGACCGACGCTTCACCACATCATCCACCATCTGGCGATGGTGGCTACGAGGAGACGACTTCAGAAGGTGACTACGCGGACGCTTGGTTCTCCATCCGATGACCGTCCTTTTCCCTCCCTTGTTTTCAATCATGGCGATTCGCAATAAACTATCTCATCGAATAGAAGCCATTCGATCGACATGAATCGAGATACGTTCCAGCGCCGGAGCAGAGCGAAGGGGAGGGGAGAGGATGAGCAGCATTTTTTCGACATATTCGACCGGTGAAAATCGAGTGACCGCCTCCTTCCTGGCAGTTCTCCGCGCCCTGTCGCTCGATCGCATGCAGCGATTGCTGGGGAGTCTTATGGAGCATTCGGATTTTGAATTGATCCGCTTTGAGAACCAGCCATCAAAGGGCGGCGCTGGCAGATGTCGAGGGTGGTTCCCTAGAAAAACTGGCGGGCCAGCTTTATGAGGAACGGAGTCGCAATGGGGTAAGCGATTTCCCCATCACCCATCGAATTCAAGGTTTCTGGGATAAGGCGGATACGGAGCTTGACTTGGTTGCCGTCAATGAGACGACCGAAACAATTCGATTTGGTTCCTGCAAGCGTTCACCGGACAAGCTCATATCCGACGTGAATAACTTCAAGCAGCATGTAGCACGATTCCTTCAAACAATGCCGAAATACCAAGGCTGGTCTCACCAGCTCGTCGGCATCTCGCCAGTTTTGGACGCAGACCAACGAAATAGGCTGAACGGACACGACGTAATTCCACAGGATCTCAATGATCTCACGCGGGGCTTGGGATAAAAGCACTTGCTACCCACGCTGGTCAACGCGACCACCACACGAATGCAATAACCGCCTTGAAACTGTTCTGTCGCCGTGCATACGTTGTCAGCAAAATCGACCGACTTTTGGTAGACCAGTAGTTTCTCAAAGGCGCAACAGGTAAAGAAAAGGTGTCAGGACTCTTTTCCGATGGAAAAGAGTCCTGACACGAATGACACTAACTTAAGCCACCGGCGCAACATGTAGGGCACAAGTTTTTTTGCTTGCACTGTAGGTAGTGCAAGCAATTCAGATGAGCGTTTTTGTCAATGAATCGGGATTGAAATACACGGCAGGATTCCTCTGAATAGGTGTTCACCACAACAACCTTTCTTGGAGATCCTGCCGTGCACACTGAATGTAGCTCGTCCAACCCCGATATTCAACGTAAGCTCCAGTCTGCCTCAGCATTGGTTCAACGTCTTCTTACACCAGACCCAGCCGTCCATCTTCTGTGCGAAGAGCATGGCCTCCATTGGCGTGATCGTATCTACAGCCCAATGATCACCGTCTGGATGTTCATCACCCAAGTCATTTCGGCCGACAAGAGTTGCCAGCTGGCTGTCGCAAGACTGAATGCATGGCGTATCGCCAACGGACTGGCAAAGGTCAGCAGCAAGACCACGGCATTTTGCAAAGCGCGAGCGCGTCTACCTGAGCTGATCTTTGAGCGATTGCTTGAGATCGTTGCCAAACGGTGTGAACAGGCTACGGAAGAGGCTTGGCTATGGC
>JBIINB010000113.1:0-13979 GCA_044337705.1 Pirellulaceae bacterium
CGGGCACTTCGGACGGAATGAGCCAGAATTTACTTGGGAATCGACCGCGAAGGCTGCCGAGCTTGCCAAGAAGGTCAAAGGTTGATCCGTGTGGCCGACACGCGACAGACGGACGTCGCAAGTTGTTTGAAAATAAAGCGAGCCGAGGAGGAAACTTCTCGGCTCTTTTGTTGCCCTAGTTGGCAGTGAGCAATCTGTGGCGAAGGTCTTGAGATCTTGTTGCGGACATTAGAAAGGCCCAGTCGGATGAAGTACATGCTTTGGATCGTGTGGATGATGGCCACCGTCCTGGGCGCTGCCGGGGGAGACGCGCTGGAGGACTCGCTCGGAAAACTCTCGGAAAAGTATGAGTCAGGGGGCCGTGGCCCGGCGACGGTGTCGACAGGAGAAGGGGATCCGGGAGGGGTTTCGTATGGCACTTATCAATTGGCATCGAAGATTGGTCGAGCCGATGAGTTTGTTCGCGAATTTTATCCCAAAGAGTTCGAGGGTCTGCAGGGTGGGACCCCCGAGTTCACGTCACGATGGAAACAATTGGCGGAAGAACACCCGGAACAACTGCGAGATAACGAGCATCGATACATTCGCCGGACCCACTACGATCCCCAAGTGGCCAAAATCGAAAAGGCGCTGGGACTGAAGATATCCGAGCGATCGGCGGCATTGCGAGATGTGCTATGGAGCACCTCGGTGCACCACGGCCCGAACACCGATGTGGTGTTGATGGCTGCAAAAGATCTGGAAACGCGGTTCCCGAATGCGGCGGGGATCTTTACCGATAGGCAGTGGATCGAGGCGATCTATCGAGAGCGGGGGCGGATGGACGATCAGGGGAAGTTGGCACGGTTCCGCGGAGTTTCAGAGCGATGGATTCCAGCCTTGAGGAAGCGATTCCAGCAGGAGTGTCAGGATGCCTTGGCGATGCTGGATGGGAAGCAGTGAAGGGTCGCGAAAGCCCGTGAGTTTCCCTTTTTTGTTTACGTTAAGCCGATTCAGAGTGGGATGAATTGGACGCGTGGCGGAGTGTAGGTGCCTTAGTGGCTGTTTGAAAGACGATCCAACTTGCAGCGGTGTAGAGCAAGCTGCCCGTGTTTCTTTTTATAAAAGGTGAGCGACCGGATGGCTCGCGCTGTGCCGCTTCCATTTTTCAGTGAGCGGTCGGAGGCTCCATCGGTTACAGGGTCTTTGCGTAGCCGCCGGTCGCAGCTTCCAGAATTCGTTCCTGAGTTGCTTCAGCGATCTCCATCTGGTCGGTCAGTCGTCCTTCGCTGAGCACCAGGATGCGATCGCTGAGCGCCAGAAGTTCAGGCAATTCACTGGAGGTGAGGATTACCGAAAGGCCTTCATCGCAAAGTTGCCGGATGAGTCGATAGAGTTCCGCTTTGGCACCGACATCGACACCACGAGTGGGGTCGTCCAGCAGGAGGATCTTGGGATCGGTCAAAAGCCAGCGACCGACGATGCACTTCTGTTGATTCCCGCCGCTCAGTCCCGTGATCATGGCATCCAGCCCCGCCGTTTTGACTCGCAGCTTGTCCACCATCCGCTCTGCCATGGTGGCTTCCCTGCGGGTGGACAGCGACCCCATCGACGTGGCTTGATCCAGGGAACTGACAGTGATGTTTTGGCCGACATCCATGGTCGGAAAGATACCCAGCCGCTTGCGGTCTTCCGTCACCAGCGCTACACCCGCCTTGCAGGCATCGTTGGGGTGACCGGGTGCATAGGGAGCACCGAAGAGCTTCATGGAGCCAGATGGGCGGACTGGGGAGGCTCCAAAAAGACATTCCAGAAGCTCGGTGCGACCGGCTCCCATCAGCCCCGCGATGCCAAGAATTTCTCCCTCCCGAAGAGAGAAGGAGATATCCTTGAGCCGATAGCCGCGAGCGTGACCGGGCCAGGGTAGCGAGAGCCGATCGACCTGGAGGACCTCTTTGCCTTTCGGGCGGTGCCCTTCCAAGCGGTTCATGGTCGCCAGCTCACGCCCTACCATGTGCCTTGCTACTTCAGACGGGTCGGTCTGACTGGTGTTCAAGGTTGTGATCCACTGCCCATCGCGCAGTACGACGATCCGGTCGGATAGTCGAAAGACTTCGTCCATCTTGTGGGATATGTAGAGAATCGTCGTTCCGCGTAGCCGAAGTTTGGCGATGACCCGATAAAGCCGATCCACTTCCGCTTCCGTCAGCGCACTGGTCGGCTCATCCATGATCAGCACCTGGCGATTGGTACAAAGCGCTTTAGCGATCTCAACCAACTGCTGATCACCGACTCGAAGCGACCCCGCCAGGTCATCGGGCGAAGCACTGCATTCCAGTTCCTGGAGGTGTTGTCTGGCCACCTGCGACATCCTGGTATTATCGATCATTCCGAGCGAATTCTTCAGTTCCCGCCCGAGGAATATGTTGGCAGCAATCGAAAGCTGCTCGACTAGATTCAGCTCCTGGTGGATGATGCTGATTCCGGCGTCTTCAGCATCACGGGTACCACTGAACTTTCGCAGGCTAGGGAGTGTCGTTGGGGCGGGCGCCATCCAGAGCTGGCCATCGTAGTCGGTGATGACGCCGGAGAGAATTTTCATCAGCGTGCTCTTGCCAGCGCCATTCTCACCACAGACTGCCACCAGTTCGCCGAACCGCACATCAAACGAAACGTCGCTGAGAGCACGCACCCCCGGGAAGTTTTTTCCGATCGAGCGGAGGGAGATGACGGCAGGAGAGGCATTGGAGGCCACAAGGACAACCTTAATTGAGGCGTGATGTCGATTGGTCTACCAGGTTCAGATCGCTTCGAAGTGGTACTGGGGGATCGGAATCGCGACGACAGTCGTGGTGGTCATCCCTGCGAAACCTAGCGTCGCGAAAGCTGTTACGTGGGAGACCTGGGTCGGCTTTCCCAATAACGATACGCCGCCAGCAGGCAAAAACCGACGATTCCTATTGCTCTGGAGGCATTCAGCGACGTCCCCGTGCTGACTGCCACCAGGAAGGCCAGCAGGCTGAGTCCGACGATTGCCCACCAGCCGATCATCCCGGAAAACAGCTTGCGATCCATCTGTCGCCACTGTTGAAGCTGGCTGAAAGTGACCGCAAGGACCACCACCACACCGACGATCAGGCCTTCCCAGATGTCTGCGTTGGAGTCGATGATTTTCGCGACCGAATCGATGACGATACGGAGAAACAAAGCGCCCAGCATCGTACCTGGGACCGTACCGATACCACCCTGAAGGCTGCATCCGCCCACGACGGCAGCCGCGATGGCGTTCAGTTCGTGGCCTCGACCCTGGTTGACCGGAGCCGAGACCCCTTCGTTGGCAATGTAGAAAAGTCCCGCTAGGCTTGCAGTCATGGCGCCAAAGACGTAGGCGAACCACTTCAGTTTGTCGGTTCGGATACCGCTTAGCCGGGCCGCCTGTTCGTTTCCACCCAAGGCATAAAGGTGACGCCCGAGAACGGTCCTCGCAAGAATGAACCAAGTGACTGCAGCCAGCGCCAAGAAGACAACGATCCAGACCCAGATATGGGAGCGAAGCCAATCGAAGAAAGGGCCTTCGATTGGGATTTGCGCTTTTCTGGCACCCGCGAAGGTGGTGGTGACGTATTCACCCATGATCCGCGCGACGGACCTTAGGCCTACCAGCGTCGAGAGAGTGGCGATGAAGGGGGGAAGCCCGATTGCGGTGATCAGCCAGGCGTGGAGCGTTCCGACAAGGAATCCCATGCTGAGCCCTGAGGCGATGCCTGTTGCAAGAATCGCGGGTTCGGAAAGTCCCCAGGGAAGACTTCGAACGGCGATCATGGTGCAGGCGATTGTCGTTCCGCTGAAGGCAATCATTGAACCGGCGGACAAATCGATACCGCCCGATATGATGACCATCATGGAACCCAGAGCGAACATGCCCAAAAGGCTCCATTGCCTGGCGATTTCCCATGCGTTGGTTTGGGCGTCAAACCAGTAGGACCGGTTGTCGTCGGCAAGAAGAGTCACCAGGATAATGGCCAGGATCGCCCCGACCAATGCCAGTTCATTGGACCTCAAGCCAAGCCGGTCCCCAAGTCGTTTCAGGAGGAAACTCATGAGCTGGTCAGGTTGTACTTGGCCAACCACTTCTTGAAATCGTCCAGCTTCATGAATTCCACCACTTTGGGATCAAAGTCTTCCCCCTTGAGCGGACTGCCTTCGTTGGGAACTACCAGTCGAAGTCCCGTTGTGTAGATGTCTCCCTCGGGCGAACCGGCATTGGGAAACATCTCCTTCTCGACAGAAGCATCGCCGGTTGCCATCGCCTTAAGCAGTCTTGCGGTCTGGTATCCCATGTCGAAGGGGTTCTGCACCATCATGGCATCGATGTTGCCCTTTTCCATCTCCTGAATCGCTGCCGCCTGCGCATCGAAGGTGACGACGGCGATGTCTTTCTTGAGTCCAGCGCCGGAGACGACTTTGGCGATCGCAGGTGCATTGTAGGCCCAAATACCTACCAACGCGGCCAGATCTTGCTTGTGATTGCTGATCGCGTTGCGCACATTTTCCTGAGCTCGACTCAAATCCGTCTCGTCGCTGGCTCGATCCTTCTCCGTGAATCCCTCACCAATGCCTTTCTTGAAGCCATCCATTCGGCTCCGTGCATTGTCATTGTCGGTGTAGCCAGCAAACTGGACGTATCCTCCCGACGACTTGCCATTGGCTTGAAGGATCTTGGCGGCGGCTTTGCCAAGCAGCTCGCCAGCCGTCACGTTGTCGGTGCCGATGTAGTACTTTCGCTTGTCGCGAAAACGGCTTCGCAGAAGATCGCCGTCCACGGTGATGACGGGAATCCCTTTTTTCTGGAACCCCTCCAGTTCCGCTGCAATCGACGCATTGTCAGCTGAGATAGCCGAAAGGGCGATGCCGGCGATGTCATTCTGGCCTGCCAGTTGCCGCAACTTGTCGATTTGGCCTTTGATCGTTCCGTCCGGAACTTCCATCTGCGCTTTCAGCCCGGACTTGGCCAGTTCGAAAGCCTTGTCCCCTTCCAACAAACCCTGACGGCAGGCATCCCAGAAGGGATCGTCTGTGTTGACAACAAATACGACCCGCTTCAGGGCCGTGGATGTTGAAGATGGCGACGATGGGGTCGTCCCCACACCGCCGGCTGGAGGGTTGGGGGTAGGGGATGCGGCTTGCCTCGAGTCGCAGCCGGTAATCCCCAAAGCGATCAGTCCAAGCGATCCGAGTCCCTTGGCGAGGATGTCACGTCGGTCCCGCAAGGCTGGATTGGAAAGGGGCGAGTCGGGGCGATGCATCGAATTCTCCTGGCGGCGGTGGAGGGAGAGAAGCTGAAGCGAAAGGCACCAGTCAATGAGGTCTTCGGTGGCTCTGGCCACCTCTCGGTTTAGGCCCGCAACCTGCGTCCGTGACTTGGTCCATCGACTCTATGGAAACCTTTGGAAGATTAACCAAAACCCTATGCTATCTCAAGAGTACTGCTGGAGGGCAGGTGCCAAGTTTTGAATCCCAGGCTTCCTGAGAGGCGGCCTAGATCGGTCTTGCGATCCCATCCAGAATTTGAAAACATCCCACAGGGTCACTAAGTCAATCACGAGTGCGATCGAAGCTTGGGGGCCGATCTGGTAACTCTGCCGAAAGACTCCAGACGGATCGATGGGGTCGAAAGCTGGGCAGAAACTGAAACAATACTCCTCGCGTCGAAAGGGCTCTGAGCGATGATCAGGGACTGCCTGCAAAGCCCTTTTCTGTCCAATTTCGCGAAACCGTTTCTCCGCCTCCCTTCGGGTGTGGGTCTGTCCTGGATCGCGGTGCTCTTTTTGATGTCGTTTCAATGGGGATGCCATTGGAAATCGCCCGGATGGCAGCAATTGCCTGCTCCTCGGCCCGTCCCCCAAAATCGCTGGGTGTCGAACCCACTACAAGTTCCTAACCATCCTGCCGATTTCGTATGGAACCAAGTAGTCGATACAGTCGACGACTATTTTCCAATCGATAGCGAAATCCGTCCCATGAAGACCGGCGAGCAGTGGCTGGAGGGGAGATTGGAGACATTTCCGGAAATAGGTTCCAGCTATTTTGAGCCTTGGCGGCGAGACACCGTCATAGGATTTCAGCGATTGCAAAGCACCCTGCAAACGATGCGAAGAACCGCGAAGGTACAAGTTGTCCCAAACAACGCGGGGTATTTGGTCGAGGTGATCGTCAACAAGGACATCGAGGAAGTCGATCGATCGCTAAGTGGCGCAGATGGTGCGGCCGCCGCTCGGCATGATGGTTCTGTTGTCAGAACGGATCCTACACTTCGCGGGCAACCCATCACTCTGGATTGGATCGAGCAGGAGCGAGATAGTGAGTTGGAGCAGCAAATGCTTCGAGAGATCCAAGGAAGGCTTCTGGAAGTGGGGCCTCCCGCGCGCAAGCATTTAGATCATCCATAAGCCGTCGTCGATTTGGAAGACAGTTCGCCCTCCCGGTTTCCACAAACTCCGATTTAAAAGCAAGCAAAACCAACATCCTTCTCGAAAAGTGCCTGGCACCGATCTCGAAAAGTGTCTGGCACCGATCTCGACCCCGATCTTGAAGAAGGCGACCGAGCGACAGGATTTTCGAAGCTTACGCTACCTTTTGCCAAACGGCGCTTGGTTTGTAGAAAGCCGACTCAGTTATGCCCGCTCGTCCAGGGGGGGTGGGGTCCAAATTCCTGAGGCTCATCGCCTTCTAGAGGAGCACTCAGAGGCGATCTGGCAAGGAGGGCAGGGAGTCGGTTTGTCTGGAGAAACTCGCATCCCGTCAGCCATGCTAATCTTTTTCCAAGCTTCACAGCCTCCTTCAACTCCTTTGGGCATCTCCCACCAACCGGTCAAATCGCTACCGGTGCACCTTCGGCATCGCTTCTGAATGTCGATCCATCTTGCGTCGATAGTCTATTTTGCCTGAGCCGTAATCTTTGACATAGCTTGCAAACTGATATCGGATTGGGCGCGGGGAGTTGGGAAGTGAACGCTGCTGGCTCACAAGGCCCAGCCTGGAACAGCTTACGGCTCCATGGATCACGTCGACTATTGCAAGCTTTTGGGGAGTCTGCAGGAGACATGGGCAAGCCATCGCCAAATGTACCTTCCAACGTTCGTGCTTACATCATCGACCAGCTTTTTCAAAGGAATCATCTACTTCACAACGCATTTCCTGTCACGGAACGGATACTGACTCGCTTCGGGTCGCCCTGTGGCGTGCTGTTTTGCCTCCATGGGCCTCGCAGTGTTCGCTACACGGCGGTGTACGACCTCAGTCGCGAGCAGATTTTTTTCTATGACGCACAGGGGCAGCGGGAGCAGTCGGAGAGGCTGCCGCTGGCGTTAGCAAGCAACTCTTCGAGTAGTCGGTAAACAAGGTTGATTTCATCGGAAGAATTTCAAAACACGAAAACACCTGGCACCCATACGGAGGCCGGCGATAGAAAGGACGCTTTCATGTTAGTGTTGGCTCGTCGTGAAAACGAACGCATTGTTGTCGGAGACGAAATCGTCATCACGGTGGTGCGGTTGGCAAATGACAAGGTGCGCATCGGGATCGAGGCACCGGACCATGTCAAGGTTTTGAGGACGGAATTGATCGAGCGGGAAGCTACCGATTTGGGAGAGGGAAGCCAAAGGCGTCCTATCGAACTAAGCGACGTGCTCCCCATTGGCCGTAACGATGTGCCACGCAGAAAAACAGGTTGAAACCAACATAGGTGGCCTTTTGTTCAGTTTTCCTGCTTTCTGTCGGGCCACGAAGGGGCTCTCCGGCTACATGGGCCGGGAGCCTTAGGGGGCTGTCGCTGAAAGCAGCCATGGCCGAATCGACGAGATGAAAAGGGAGGAAAAGCTGGCGGAAAAATTGACGCTGGTTTTGAATTCGGCTACGATTACGCTGCCAAGGGTGCGTGTTTCGCTGATTCAACTCTTTTTTCACACGTCGGATCCGAGCGCTGCTGAAGTCTAGTCTTCATGGCTTGCTAGGGATCTTTCTGAGGTGTGACTTAGGGTTGTAGGATGTGGACAGATCCCTTCCCCACCTTCCTCCCCGCCTACAAGTTGAAACGACGAATTGGCCCCATCTTCTCCCTGAGGGCCAGTTTGCACGTGCTACCCAGTGGCAGGGTGCATGGTGGCATCACGTTTCGTTTTGGACTGCACCTGATCGCCTGCAATCACAAGAGCGATTGGCTGCGACAGTTTCCTGAGGTTCGCGATCCTTTCTTAGACAGCTTACAGCAACGGAGTTGCACACCATGAAGTGCCCTGGCAATCGTTTCGAGCGTCGCGGATTCCTGACGGTGGGGGCCTTGGGAGGGCTTGGTCTATCGCTGGGCGATTACTTCCGCATGCAGCAGGCACGAGCGGACATCAAGAATTACGAAAGCAAAGAGGGGGTGGCCAAGTCGGTCATCTACATCTTCCTGCCAGGAGGTATGGCGCATCAGGAAACTTTTGACCCCAAACCGTTCGCTCCGGTGGAATATCGTGGTCCGCTTGGAAGCATCGATACCAACGTGACGGGTGTGAAGGTTGGTGAGTTGTTGCCGCACACGGCCAAGGTGGCAGACAAGCTTGCGATTTGTCGTTCGATGACGCACGGGGAGGCGGCACACGAACGAGGCACGCACAACATGTTTACGGGGTATCGTCCCAGTCCTGCTCTTCAGTATCCAAGCATAGGTGCGGTGGTCTCTCATGAATTCGGGCCTCGCAACAACCTGCCTCCCTATGTTTGCATTCCCAATCAGCCCAACGAATTTGCAGGGACCGGGTATTTGAGTTCCTCCTACGCAGGCTTCAGCCTTGGGGCCGACCCTGCGGATGGAAATTTCAAGGTACGCGATCTGACACTGCCAGGCGGTGTTGATTTTGAGCGGTTCGACAAGCGTCGCCGCATCCTGGACGTGGTCAATGATCACTTCCGCACATTGGAAAAGTCCGACTCGCTGGATGCTCTTGATACGTTCTACAGCCGAGCCTACAGCCTGATCAGTTCAGAGAAGGCACGCGAAGCTTTCGATATGACCAAGGAACCCGATGCGCTGAAAGATCAGTACGGACGCAATACCGCCGGGATGCGGATGCTTCTGGCTCGTCGTCTGGTCGAGTCGGGGGTTCGTTTTGTGACGCTCACCTATGGCGGCTGGGACATGCATGACAACATCGCCGGCGGGATGAAGTCGCAGCTTCCTGCGTTAGATCAGGCCTTCGCGACTCTGATTCGCGATCTGGATCAGCGCGGCCTGCTGCAGTCGACGCTGGTTTGTATCGGGTCGGAGTTCGGGCGTACGCCGAAAATCAACGGAACCGCTGGTCGCGACCACTGGCCAAAAGTGTTCAGCGTGGTGATGGCAGGTGGCGGTATCAAGGGTGGGATTGTCTACGGTTCCTCCAACGCCACTGCTGCTGAACCTGAGGATGATCCTTTGACTGTGGAAGACTGGGCGACCACCATTTATGACCGTTTGGGGATCGTCGCCGATAAAGAATTGATGGCTCCCGGGGATCGTCCGATCGAGATCGTCGACGGCGGTAAGGTGCGTAAGGAATTGCTCGCCTGACATGGGCTTGTGTTCCGGAATCCCGACCGGAAATCAACTCGGTCGATGGTGGGCTTCTTCGTTCCTTCGGTGGTTGAGCGAGCAGCACGGGCTTGGCGACTGCCGGCTGCTGCGGTGAGCGTGAGGTCATCCGCCGAGTGATCGGTGCCCTGGAGAGCCGGTACTCTTCTAAAGTTCCGAGGGCGATTGAGGCTAGGCCTAACAATTGACAGGGCATTGGAGGTTTCGATGAGAACTAGGTCTTTGGCTACTGTTTGGTTGGCCTGCCTTCTGATGCTTTTGGAAGTCAGCTGCAGCTTGGCGTCGTTCCCGCAGTTGAACCTAATTCTGCCTCGCGGCGTCCAGCGCGGCGGAGAGCGGGAACTGGTGTTTCAAGGCGCGCGATTGAAGGATGCGGAGCAGATCTTTTTTTACAGCCCTGATCCTTTCGAGGTGCGCAAGCTGGAGGTGGTCGACGACAACACGATTAAAGTGCTATTGATGATCCCGGAAAATGTGTCGCTCGGAGAGCACCTGGTACAGATTCGGACGCGTTCGGGGATATCAGAGTACCGATCCTTCATGGTCGGTGCACTTCCTGTGGTCGACGAAAAAGAACCGAACGGATCGCTGGAAGAGGCACAGCCGATCGACATGAATGTCACTGTACACGGTACATGTGAGAATGAGGATGTCGACTTCTTCGCAGTCAAAGCGACCAAAGGCCAGCGGATCAGTGTCGACATCGAAGCGATGCGCCTGGGGAGTTATCTCTTCGATCCGTACATCGCGATCCTCGACAAAGATCGATTTGAACTGGCGGCTGTCGATGACAGCCCAGCGGCTCTGCAGGACGGAGTCCTCAGTGTGCTTGCCCCCGAAGATGGCACCTACTACGTCCAGGTGCGGGAAACCAGTTACGGTGGCAATGGCGAATGTCGCTATCGACTGAATGTTGGCCATTTCCCTCGTCCAACAGCGGTATATCCGGCGGGTGGAAAGTCTGGGGAGCCGACTCCCGTTCAGTATCTAGGTGATGCCTCCGGACCGCTGGCTCAGGACATCGCGGTTCGCGCGGAACCGGGGATGATGAAGCTCTTTCCAGCCGATCCCCAAGGGATCTGTCCATCTGCGATCACCTTCCGATCGTCTGCTTTCGGCAATGCGTTGGAGCAGGAGCCGAACCAGGAAATAGCCACGGCCAATCCTGTCGATGCAACTCTCTCTTTCAACGGGATTATCGGACAGCCGGGGGATGTCGATTGCTTCAAGTTTGCCGCAAAGAAAGGGCAGGTATTCGATGTCGAATGTTTCGCTCGACGCATCCGTTCGGGCCTAGATCCAGTGATCAATATTTATTACGCGGACGGCCGCAGCATCGCTGGCAACGACGATTCTCGCGGGCCTGACGCCTACATCCGATTTCAGGTTCCCGAGGATGCCGAATATGTGGTTCGGGTGACAGATCATCTGGGACGAGGGCAGGTCGATTTTGTTTACCGTATCGAGTTGCAGCCGATTGTTCCATCACTGACGCTTTCCATTCCGAGGATTGATCGATATTCGCAGACTCGGCAGACGATTTTTGTGCCAAGGGGCAATCGGTTCGCCGTTCTGGTCAATGCATCACGCAGCAATTTTGGCGGTGAGCTGAAGCTGGATGATTCGGTGCTGCCGCCTGGCATGAAGATGGTCGCTCAGAATATGCATGCGAGTCTTTCACAGATGCCGGTAGTGTTTGAGGCGGCGGCCGACGCACCGATCGGTGGCAAGCTGGCGAAATTCGAGGCCATTCATGTCGATCCGGCGACCGGGATCCGCGGGCAGTTTCAGAACAACGCCGACTTCATTCTTGGGCCACCGAACAATGCGGTGTACTACAACGGGCAGGTCGATCAGCTTGCGTTTGCGGTGATTGAGGAGCTTCCTTTTCAGGTGGAGATCGTGCAACCAAAGGCACCGATCGTCCGGAATGGGACCATGCAGCTGAAAGTCCAGTTGAAGCGGGCAGAAGGATTCAAGGAGGCGGTCACCGTCGAGTTTCCTTTCCGATCCCCGGGGATCGGGGCAGGCAGTTCGATTCAGATTCCAGCGGAGCAGAGCGAAGCGGTCTACACGCTCAATGCCGATGGCAATGCGGCCATTGGCACTTGGCCCATCTACGCGATCGCTCAAGGAAACACCCCTGGTGGTCCAGCGTGGGCATCCAGTCAATTGGCGACGCTGGAGGTGGCTGAGCCGTTTACGAATGCTTCGTTGGCTCGAGCTGCCTGCGAGCAGGGGGAGACTGCACAGATCGTGTGCACGCTGGCTCCCAATAAGCCATTCGAAGGGGAGGCGATCGCGAGGCTTCAGGGCTTGCCACCGAATGCGGTTGCAAGCGAAATGAAATTCACCGCAGAGACGACGGAGCTGGTGTTTGAAGTGAAGACGACGGGAGAGACTCCGGTTGGAAACCACAAGACAGTATTCGTGGAGCTGGTGACGACGGTGCAGGGCGAGCAGGTGCAAATGCGTGGAGGCGGTACCGAGTTTCAGGTTGCTGCTCCCTCCGCGCCTCCCCCACCACCGCCTCCCATGCCAGCCGCCGCGGCGCCGATGCCGATGCCAACCCCGGAACCCCCCAAGGAAAAACCGCTGACACGTTTGGAGAAATTGAGACTCCAGAACAAGAAGCCCGGGGGAACGCCTTGAGGCATCTTGTGGATAGTTCTGAGTAAATATTGAAACGCCGACATGTGTCGCTTCATGCTAAGGATCGCTGCGATGAACCGATGGTTGCGTTACTGCCGAACTGCCACCGCTATGGCGCTGATTTGTATCTCGTCCGGCGTTATTTCGGCGCAGGATAATCCGCTGACCAAGATTGAAGTGTTTCCTGCAAACGTTCATCTTACGACTGTCCGAGACCACCAGACCATGGTGGTCCAAGCGACCTATGCCAATGGCATCACCCAGGATGTCACCGGCCAGTCCCAGTGGACGCTTAGCGACCCGCAAGTGGCTAAGCTGGAAGGATCGAGATTGCTTCCTGGACACGATGGGGATGCGCAATTGACCGTCGCCTTCGGCGGGCAGACACTGCAGGTGCCGGTCCATGTGGAGCGATCTACGGAGGATCCTCCGATCAGCTTCCGCCTGGATGTTATGCCCGTTTTCATGAAAACCGGTTGCAACACGGGAAGTTGTCACGGTGCTGCAAGAGGCAAGGACGGTTTTCGTCTGTCTCTCTTTGGATTCGATCCCGAGGGTGACTACCAAAGACTGACTCGGGAAATCCATGCCCGCCGCGTCAATCTCGCGCTGACCGAAGAGAGCCTTCTGTTGGAAAAAGCTACCAACGCTGTACCGCATTCAGGCGGTGCCAAGATCAAGAAAGGGGATGTGTACTACCAGTCTCTGCATCGCTGGCTGGAAGCGGGGGTTCCTAACGATCCAGGTCCCGTACCACAAGTGGTGGAACTGGAGATCTACCCCAAGGGAGCGGTGTTGGATGGGGAAAACTCCTCCCAGCAATTGACGGTGCGTGCACGGTACTCCGATGGAACCGATCGCGACGTCACCCACCTGGCCTACTTCAGCACCAACAATGAAAACTCTGCATCGGTGTCCCAGGAAGGAGTCGTGACCGCCAAGAATCGAGGCGAAGCGTTTCTGATGGCTCGATACGATACGCATACCGTCGGGCGCCACTTCATCGTCCTCCCTAAGGGATTGCAATTCAACGTCGAAGCGCCACCACAACTCAATTACATCGATGCTCTGGTCGACCAGAAACTAGCCAATCTGCGAATCAATGCTTCGCCCCTCTGCACCGACGAGGAATACCTCCGCAGAGTCTACCTGGACATTCTCGGAACCCTACCCACAGAGCCTGAGTACCAGGCGTTCATGACCAGCCAGGACCCCAAGAAACGGGATGCTCTGGTCGACTCTCTGTTGGATCGCAAAGAATTTGTCGAGATGTGGGTGATGAAGTGGTCGGAACTGTTGATGATCCGATCCTCGCAACAGGTCAGCTACAAAGCCATGTTGCTGTACTACAGCTGGCTGCAGCAACGAATTCAGAACAACGTCCCGATCGATCAGATGGTGCGGGAGTTGCTCTCTGCCAAGGGTGGGACGTTCGCCAATGCCGCGACCAACTACTATCAAAACGAAACCGATACCCTCAAGGTCGCTGAGAATGTTGCACAGGTCTTCATGGGGATGCGGATTCAATGTGCGCAATGCCATAACCATCCGTTCGATCGCTGGACGATGGATGACTACTATGCCTTCGCCAACTTCTTCTCGCAGATTGGTCGAAAGCAAGGTGAAGATCCTCGGGAGACGATCGTCTTCAATTCGGGTGGTGGCGATGTGAAGCACCCTGTAGGGGGCAAGGTGCTGCCTCCCAAGTTCTTGGGTGGCAACACACCGGAACTGG
>JBIINB010000030.1:0-40114 GCA_044337705.1 Pirellulaceae bacterium
ATCTCCGAGCTGTCTTCCTCAGCAAGGACCACCACACGGCGCAGGAGGAATTGAGACGCCTGGTGGCCAAGTACCAGACCACGGCACCATCATTCGCCGACTGGGCCGAGAAGAACGTGCCAGAAGGCCTGACGATCTTTCAGCTGCCGGCTGAGCATCGCAAGCGGATGCGAACCACGAACCTTCTGGAACGCCTGAATAAGGAGATGAAGCGGAGAACTCAGGTCGCCACGCTGTTCCCAAACGAAGCATCCCTACTCCGTCTGATCACAGCCGTGCTGACCGAATACTCCGATGACTGGGAAACAGGACGGAAATACTTGACCATCACCCCGTGAAACCAATCCCAAATTTACAGAAAAAGGTTCTCTTCATGAAGTCGCGATTCTGCTGCAAGATGATATCGAATGGTTCGATCGGCTAATGCAAGCACTTTCTTTCCGTTCCGATAATTTGGGTGGCCTGGGTCTTCTGTAGTATGTGGGGGGGGAGTGAGAGATTGCTGCACTTAGCTAAAAAGTCCGAGGGCAGTCAGGCCACTTGTAGTGCCTCCAACAAAGAGCCGCGGCAATAACCTGCCGGCCAATGTGCCAGCCCGCGGATGGAATGGCGGGTTGAAAGGAAAAGACGGGATCTGCCTAGTCGCCGCGGGGAGTCTTCAAGCCATCGACGCGAAATCGATACCACGTGCAGCGGTGACCACCAACTCCACGCGATACCCAGGTGCTGCTAGCGTTGCGTGAATGCAGGCGCGCACGGGAGCATGGCCATTTGGGACCCAGGCATCCCAGATGCTGTTGAAGGTGGAGAGATCTCCGGGATTCGGTAGGAAGATCAGTACCTGCAGCAGTGATTTGATATCGCTAGATCCTTGCCTAAGCCGCTCTTCAACCTGACGAAGCACTTGATGAAACTGCTGCTCTGCAGTGCCATTGGGGTCGTCTGGAACCTCCACGAAGTAGAGCAGTTTGCCGAACGCCACGGCATCCGACCAACGCGTGGTGACTCCATGACGTTCGATTGATCGATTCATTTTTGTTTCCGACCGTTAGCGGCTGGACTGAACTACAATAAAAATTAAATCGACGCTTAAATGGCCCCAGATGGACCCAAAAATTCCGGTTCCACAATCGGTAGAGACATATGCCGCTGACTTTTTTCGAAATGGGAAATTTTCGATTTTTTGTCAGATCGCCTAAAGTCCCGGCGTTTCTAGCTATGGCAGAGGTTTTTGGCATCCGGGACAGCGCCGCTGCTCGTGATCGGTAGTGTCCGTCAAGTTGCGCACATTGGATTTCCAGCCAATGGCTTTGGTTTGTTGAGATGTAGGGGCCATGGCCCCTACCATGGTCTCTCTTGCGATCTTCGCCTACCAACTGGCCCGTGAGTCAACTCGCCGTGCAGCAGGGCCTCGATGCGTCAATCGATTGTCGACAATTGCTCGGAAAACCTGATTCCCCGAGTCGAATTCCAGTAGTCCTATCAGCGACAGCGACAAAAAAGAGTCCTGACACCTTTTCCGCTTATAAATCGACGCTAAAGAATGGAGAAACTGTATCGATTGTTCCGAATATTCATCTAGTTACGAGAAGAAATTCGCGAATTTGACCTGGGCGCGAGGCAGTATGTTTAGCAAGCATTTTCCTAGTTGCCTCGCAAGATATTTTCTTCTTATTCTGATTGCTGGAGTGCCTCACCTGCTGGCCCAGGGCCCGTCCGTTCCTTTGCGACCGTTGGTGTTGGAAGGAGTACAGACGAATTTCGCGGAGGAGGATTTGATGGAGCAGGCGACAGGAACTTGGCAGGAGGGGGCGGTCGCCGGTGAGGAGGATCCTCTTGCAGCCTTGACGAAGCGGTTAACGGAGGCGGAAGAGAAGATCGGTAGTCTGGAATCGGCGAGGGAAGACCTGGAGAAGCAGTTGGAGGAATCGAAGAAGGGCTCTAAGGAGAAGAAGAAGCCTTGGTACGAGAAGCTGACGTTGCGTGGCTATGCGCAGGTGCGGATCAGTGACAACCTGAGCCTTCAGAGGGACAGCTTCCCGCCGCATCTGGTGGGAGACCCATCGGTCGGGGATAACCAGAGTTTTTCGATACGGCGGGCGCGATTGATCCTTCAGGGTGATGTCCATGAGCATTTGGGCGTCTACCTGCAACCAGACTTTGCAGCACTGATTCCTGGCGTGAACGACTCGATCCAATTCACCCAGATACGGGACTGGTACGGTGACTACTATTTCGACACCACAAAAGTGCATCGTCTCCGCGTCGGGCAGTCTAAGATTCCCTATGGCTGGGAGAACATGCAGAGCAGTTCCAATCGACTGCCACTGGATCGCTCTGATGCGCTCAACAGCGACGTGAAGAACGAGCGAGATATCGGGGTGATCTATTACTGGACCCCGGAACCTGCGCAGGAATTTTTCAAGGAAGTGATCGATATGGGTCTAAAGGGGTCGGGCAACTACGGAATGTTTGCCTTCGGTTTCTACAACGGCCAGGGGGGGTCTTTTCGCGAACAAAACGACAACATCCACATGGTCGCACGGTTCCTTTATCCGGGGATTCTTGCCAATGGTCAGAGGTATGAATTGGGGATGCAGGGATATGCGGGGGAGTACGTCGTGCTGACCTCGCCGATCAGTCCTAACGGAGTTGGTCCAGCCGTCGCGCCGTTTTCCAATCGAGATGGAACCGCTGACAATCGGCTGGCCTGGACGGCGGTCTATTATCCGCAACCTCTTGGGTTTCAGTCGGAGTGGACGGTAGGTCGCGGCCCGTCGCTGGATGCGACTCAGACGGTCGTCGAGGAAAGTTCATTGACTGGCGGCTATGTCCAGACGATGTACCAGATCAAGAACGGGTATGGGACTTGGTTTCCTTATGCGCGATACAACTACTTTCGAGGTGGCTACAAATCCGAGAGGAACAGTCCCGCCACGCAGATTGATGAGTTCGAACTGGGGCTGGAGTGGCAGATCCATCCGGCGGCCGAGTTGACGACGGCATATACCATAACCGACCGAACAAATACTGTCGCTCGATCCCAGGCCGATACGCTTTCCTATGGCCAGTTTCAGGGAACGCTTCTTCGATTTCAGTTTCAGATGAATTACTGATCGACCGGATCATCCTTCCACCGGGATTTCTTCGACCTCGGTGTAAAGAAAAGTGACGCCGCCCGTTGCGTAATTGGGGACATCGGCAACGGCGGCCAGCCCTTCCGGAGACGCCAGAATCGCGTCCATCTGCTCTCGCGAATCGGCGTAGAGATCGGCAACGTAATAGTAAGGCGAAGGGGTGCCTGTGGGGGTTCCATTGGCTTTTCCGATCGTCCACTTGCGAAGCCCCTTCAGCCGGCGCGCCAGAGGGATGTGGATCGACTGGTAATAGCGATCGAATGCATCGGGGTCTTCGGGGTGTCCATAGAGCACCAGTAGTCGAATCATGTCGCTTTCCTTTCGGTCGATTGGAATTCAGAGAGGGAGAGATCCGGAGGGCGGCAGGCGGAACCTCCAGACCAACCGTCCCGCCAGGCACAAGACGATCGCCATATAGATCGCCAGTCCAATGAGGAACAGAATCAAGCTGAGGTTTTCTCCCGAAACGTTCGCCACAAAGGTCAGGTGGTTGACGACCAAGATCCACAGGGATGTCGCCATGGCGATCCACCAGAGGAATCGTTCCATCGATGCCACGGTTGCTTCCTTCCGCTGAGGGGCCAGCCAATATTCGCGATGGGGTAGGTTGATGCAGTGGATCGGAAGGGATCGGGTCAGCTGGGAGGTCAGGAGAAGGAAGGAGGGGAGAAAGATCTGAAGCCCTAGCATCAGAAGCGTGGCATGGGATTTGGATCCCCAGGAGTCAGCTTTTCCGGCTGCATTGAAGTGGATCGCAACTCGTTCAGGCAGTCGAGGGTAGTACCATGCATTCTGGAGCAAAGCGAGCGAGGTCCAGAATGCGATTCCGCCGAAGATCCAATGCCATCGTCGATCGAGCATGGCGTGGCTTCCTATCGTTGGTTTGGTGATCCGTTTGCGGTCAGGCCGCTGCTGACTCGCATCACATGGCCATCGGGATGCCGCAGATGAAATTCTCGAACGCCCCACGGTTCGTCGGTGGGTGGTTGGTCTATCTGGAATCCTGCTAGGAGAGCGACTTGGTGCAGATGGTCGACGTCCTCCGGGCGGGACATCCACCAGCTCATCCAGACTCCCTCAGTGTCCCGATCACCCAACGTGCCCTGGCCATTCACGCAAAGAAAAATCTCCAGTTTGTCGTTCTGCACACTTCCAAAGTTGGCGATGGAGCAAGTGTCACCGGAAGCTGCCTTTGGCAGCAAGCCGGAGTCATTCCACCGAAAGCCAGGTCGCCATCCAAGGGTGCAGAACCACGCGATGCTTTCTTCGACGCTGCGGACGTGAAGAATCGGAGTGAGGTAGTCGACTTGAGGAAGAGCCTGGGATGCCATGAAGAAGCTCGCGCGGGTTCGGAGAAGGTTGAGGGCCCGTCACTAAAAGGTAGGGATGAAATCTGCGCCATGCGATAGCCTCTCCAAGAGGCTCTTAGGAGGCGACCGCCGGTTGGGTGAGCAGCATTCCCAGGTGGAGGGTGAGCAAGCCCAGGACCAGGTGTCCGATCCCCTGCCCCAGGCAGATGAAAAGCTGTCCGGCGAGCAGGTGCCGATGGAGGTCGGCCGCCAGGGCGCTAAAGGTGGTGAAGCCTCCCAGAAGACCGATGCGGACCGCTGGGTCGATCCCTATCCACCACTCTGGGGCACGCTGCATGCTTCCTAGAAACAGACCTGTGAAAAAACAGCCCAGCAGGTTTACCAGTAGGGTAGACCACGGGAACTGGGGGCCAAACCAGATCGCCAAAAGCTGCAGCAGTCCCCAGCGGAGGGTACTTCCCATCGCGCCACCTAATGCAACCCAGAACCATGTCATGAAAATGTCTCGCGTACCGGCGGGCGAGCTAAGCTGGCGCTGTACCGGTTGTAAGGAGGATTCGACCCAACCGTTCGATTGTAATCGGTGGTGATCGTGTGGAGTGGGGGGCCGCCTTGTATCGAAGGCAAGAAGAGGTTGCCCGAAAAGGGGCGATGGCCTATTCTGAAGACCGTCGGCTCAGGGCTCAGGCACAGGCTTGGGGTGGGCTGTACGGGAGTTTGGTGGAAGCCCAGGGGGTATCTTGCGATGGCATTGGTGGACGCGCAGAAGAAGACGAAGATGATGACCGGCGCCGATATTGTGATCCAGTCGCTGGTGGATCATGGCGTGGACGTCATCTTCGCTTATCCTGGCGGATGCAGCATGCCGTTGCACCAGAGTTTGACGCGGTATGCCGATCGAATTCGAACGATTCTTCCCCGTCATGAACAGGGTGGCGCTTTTGCGGCTCAGGGGGTCGCTCGATCGACAGGCAAGGTGGGAGTTGCCATGGCGACCAGTGGGCCAGGGGCGACCAACCTGGTGACCGCCATCGCGGACGCCAAGATGGACTCGATCCCGCTGATTGCGCTGACCGGGCAGGTTCCCACTTCGGTGATTGGCACCGATGCTTTTCAGGAGACGCCGATCGTCGAGATCTGCCGCAGTATCACCAAACACCATTACCTGGTGACACGCGTTGAAGATTTGCCGAGGGTGATGAAGGAAGCGTTTCAGATTGCCACCACGGGGCGTCCGGGTCCGGTCTTGATCGATCTACCCAAAGATGTGCAGTTGGACAGCTGCGAAGTCGACTGGGAGGTTCCCTTGAATCTTCCTGGGTACTGCCCGACCTTGCCGCTGGCCCGTCCGGAGCAGATTCGCCAGATCGCGGCAGCAATCCGCAACGCTAGACGTCCCGTCTTCTACGTCGGGGGAGGCGTGATCGCATCGGGGGCGTCGGATGAGTTTCGCAAGCTGGTGGAACTGACCGGGATTCCGGTTGCGATGACCGTCATGGGGCTGGGAGCGTATCCCGGCGATGGCCCTCTGTCGCTGGATATGCTCGGCATGCACGGCAGTGCCTATGCCAACTTCGCGGTGCGCGACTGCGACCTGCTGATCGCGCTGGGGGTTCGCTTCGATGATCGCGTCACCGGAAGGCTGGAGGCCTTCGCAAAGCATGCCAAAATCATCCACGTCGACGTAGACCCATCGGAACTCAATAAGAACAAAGAGGCTCATATCTGGGCCTGCAGCGACGTTCGTTATGCGATCAGCGAATTGAATAAGATTGTGCAGCCCCCGGAAGATATCTCTGGATGGGTCGATCACTGCATGAAGCAGAAGGCGAAGTATCCGTTCGGTTACGACGAGCAGTTCGACGGCATACTGCAGCAGCATGCGATCCGAACCCTGTCAGACCTGACTAAGGATCGAGAGACTTTCATCACCGTTGGCGTGGGGCAGCATCAGATGTGGGCCGCCCAGTTTTTCACCTTCCGCCGACCTCGGCAGTGGCTGAGCAGTTCAGGGTTGGGGACGATGGGATTTGGCTTGCCATCGGCGATGGGCGTCCAGGTGGCCAATCCCAACGCGCTGGTTGTCGATATTGACGGGGATGGTAGCTTCCAGATGAACATCCAGGAGCTGGCGACGCTTCACTGCGAAAAGATTCCGGTCAAAGTGCTGCTGCTGAACAATCAGCACCTGGGGATGGTGGTGCAATGGGAGGATCGATTCATGGGGGCCAACCGGGCTCATACCTATCTGGGGCCGGTCGACCACGAGGAAGCCTCCGGGCCGGGCAATACCACCGCCCACGCAATGGTTGTCGATCGGTACCCCGATTTCGTGGCGATCGCCAAGGGCTACGGTTGTGGTGCGGCCTTCGTCCAGAAAAAGTCGGACCTCAAGGAAGCGCTGATCGAGATGATCGAGTATCCGGGGCCTTTCGTATTGGACGTTCAGGTGCCCTACCAGGAGCACGTCCTGCCGATGATTCCATCGGGTCGAACCGTCGACGAAATCATTCTCAGCTAGCTTTCCCGTTTCCCAACCCAATTGGGCGCCAACCCGACCACTCGCCAAGTGGGCCGGGGGCGTGGGTGGCTGATTTTAGGTCCAACGTCTGTCGTCACCAGGCGATGACGAAGGATTGTCCATTTTCAAAACGCTCAACTTCGCAGCTACGGTTCTTGGCAGAGTTCTGGCGTTTCTTCGATTTGCGATTCGCGTTATCGCTCATGCCGCCGCAGCGGAAGGTGCTGGCAATCGTAATCGATTTCAGCATCATACTGAGCGTTCGATTCGACGACATCATCGTGCCGTCCAAGGCCATGGGGCGAGTGCGAGGTAAGGAGGCAGAGCAGCGTCGTCGGTTAAGAGACGATTAACGTCGCGTGGTTCGTGTTCAGAGGTTTGCAAAGTCACCGGCTTTAGTTCCGAGCACTGGCGCCAGGGCTGGTCGCCAGAGCTGGGATTCTGTGGGTGGCGATCGAACGGACTCCAACAGGATGAGATCGCCCGTAAAAGACCAGCGTAGCGGTTGCGCCGTACCGCCTGGATGAGGCCGCACTTGTCTTTCGGCAGCTTTTCGTAGCTGAGGTGCTGGAGCAATCGACCCTCAAAATCTCCTGATGGTCCTGATTTGCTTTCATGCAACGACAATACTCGCATGGCCCGCGGCTCGCATAGTTGCTGGACACCTTGAACGGTGCAGAGGAGAGTTATTGGCACTCGATCGGGAATAGCGGTCCAGCCAAAGTTTGGCTTGCTGTACGCACTTCAGCTATCCTCAATGGTGTGATCGGTATTCCTGGGCAGGTTGTACCGATCAGGCAGGATGCTTCGATTCTGCCTTCCTGTTTGTGCTGCTTTCTTTTCATCGGTCGATGACAGGACAATGCAAATATTTCGCAAGGGGTCGTCCGAAGCGAGACGCCAGGGGGATGCGATGAAGGCAAACCGGATGAATTCACTCGATCGGCGCACGATTCTCACAGGTCTGGCTTCTCTCCTTGTGGTCCCCCAAGGGCTTCGTGCGCAGGAGGAGGGAGAGGGGGCAAGCGAGCGGGGGACGAAAGGGGGCGAGCATGCGGTCACCTTCTGGGCGACACGCAAGCTACCGATGCGATTTGGGTTGACCTTCTATGCCAACGACAACAATTGCACGCGGCTCCACGCGACGATTCCCTTCCCGACCGATTGGCCGGAGCAGAAGGTACGACTGATCTCTGCGGAGCTGCCGCCAGGGGCAGTGCATCAGATGCGGCCAGTCATGGGCGGGGGAGTCCAGTTGGTTGTCGAAGCGCCGACGATTCCCGCTCAGGGTGTTTTTCAGGCGATCATGACCGTCGAGGTCGAAAAGTCCTTTACCAAAGCACCGCAGCGCACCGATGGCCTGCAGGTCCCCAAGAAGGTCCCGAAGGAACTCAACTGGTACATGGGAGATAGTCCCCAAATCGATACTAAAGATCGCGCAATGAAGAAGATTCTGGATCAATTCGAAGGAGACGCAGGAGAAGGTGCCTGGCGGCAGGTGGAGCAGATGTACGACTGGGTGAGGGAAAACATCGAATACCGGCAGGGCGAGTTGCGATCGACGAAAGAGGCGCTCAAGGAGCGAGTCGGGGATTGCGAGGAGATGACCGGTTTGTTTGTCGCGATGTGTCGATCCAGTGGGATTCCGGCGCGCTGCGTCTGGATTCCCAACCACTGCTATGCGGAGTTCTACCTGATCGATCCTCAGGGGGAAGGTCACTGGTATCCCTGCCAGCTTGCTGGCGATCGCATGTTTGGTTCCATGAACGAGTACCGGCCGATCCTTCAGAAGGGGGATCGGTTCAAGGTGCCGGAGGAACAGGGGTTTCAGCGCTACTTGCGGGAGTTTTTCACCTGCAAGCATCGCCCGGTGGGGCCGCGGGAGCCGTCGGTCAAGACCTTGACCGATTTGGGCGAGCTTTCCGAGGAGATCGACCAATTAACCAATGCACAGGCACCCAAGGCGCCGGCTGATTCTGCCGACGACAATCCTTAGCAGGCACGGCTAGTCCCGGAGCGATTGGAGGGACTGCTTATCATGGCGGAAAAGCTGCTAAGGCGTCTGTCGATCCTGTTGAAAGGACTCCGCCAGCTCCTGCCAGCGGGCGGTCAGCACCGTCAGTTGCGCGGGGTGTTCACTTGCCAGATCGTTTCGTTCACCGCGGTCGGACTCCATATCATAGAGTTCCCACGGCTGATCTTTGGCTGCGACTGCTTTCCACTTTCCAATCCGGATGGCCCGGTTCCCTTCGTGAAGCCACCATATGGGACGTTCGGTCTCCTGATTGGCTCCTGAGCGGATCGCTGGCCAAAGGCTGACTCCCGGCCGGTGCGGCGCTTCGGTCGGCTCCATCTGGACTTGTGCTGCATCGATTAACGTAGGGAACAGGTCGATGACATGGACGGGGTCATGCCGGATGGCGCCATGGAGTCCCGCAGCCATGCCGCGTGGATAGTGAGCGATCAGTGGCGTTGCGATTCCACCTTCGTGGGTCCATGTTTTGTGCCTGCGCATCGGGGTGTTGCAGGTGCGGGACCACCCTGGTCCCAGGCAGAGGAAACTCTTGTCGCTGCCGGGAGGTGCATTCGGTAGATGGCCATCGCCTCGCACCATGATTTCGGCGCTGGCCCCGTTGTCGGAAAGGAAAAAAATCAGCGTGTCCTCATACTGATCGTGCTGCTTCAGCCAGTCGACCAACCGTTCGATCTGCTGGTCCATCTGCTGGACCATTGCAGCATGGATTGCCATTTTGCTGACCTGAAACTCTTTCTGCGTCGGGCTCAGCTGGCTCCAAGGGCCTTCGCGAATCACCTCCCCTTCGCCAAGCAACTCGATCTGCTTGGGGAAGGCGTAGGGGGGACCGATATCCAGTTCCCATGGGCCTGCGGCCATCGAAGGACCGAACAGCTCCAGCACCTTCTCGCTTCGTTTCTGCCGGATCAGGTCCCATCCGGGTTGGTAGGTCGATCGATGAGCTGCGATCAGGGATGTGGGAGCCTGGAGGGGAAAGTGAGGGGCGGTGAAGGCGAGGTAGGCGAAGAAGGGGGTCGGCTTTTTGTCCAGGCTCTGGTGGTGTTCGTGCAGGAACAGGAGCATTCGATCGACGATCGATTCGGTGACGTGGACCGGCTGGTCGTCCAGGAACACCCCCTTAGGGAGAAAGTAGTGGTCGTGGTCTTCGATGCGGAAGGACCGATCGAAACCCGCATCGCCTGCAGTACCATCGACATGCCATTTCCCGCTTTGGAAGCACCTGTAGCCGGCGGATCGCAGGTGGCTTGGGATGAGGCTGGCCCAAGTGGGGCGGCGACTTTGGCTGGCGGAGCCACGGTCTTCAGGAAATGCATCGCGCCGCACTTGCTGTGCGTAATAGCCGCTTAGCAGAGAAGCGCGGGTAGGCCAGCAGCGGGCCGTATTGTACGCATTGGACCAGCGAATGCCTCGGGCAGCCAGGCTATCAAGTGTCGGGGTCGGGATTTCCCCTCCGTAGCAGCCTAGATCGGAAAATCCCAAATCGTCCGCAAGAATGACAATCAGGTTCGGGGATCGCTCCTCCGCGAAGATGAGGGCCGGCCACGCAAGGATTGCCAAGGCCAGGAGAGCGACCAGGGGGAGACTGGGAGAGATTCCAGATAGCCAAACTGGTCGCTTGGTTTGCTCGGATCGAATCCTGCGGTGCGACAGCTTCAGTTCGATTCGCCCGTGAGAATGACCCCCACGAGAATCCAGACCGCCAGGAAAACCACTCCAAGCATCCAATGGAACAGTTCGATCATCGCCTTGGACGCCTTGCCGCTGGGAGGAAACAGGCCTGCAATCGTTGCAGCGCCGCACCATGGGTTGTTGTTCATCCATCAACAAAGCTCCAGTCGGCCAATTGGCGGAGAAAGGTGAGGCGATTCGAAGTTGTCCCGACAACCGGCAGAATCGCTAAGGTTTGCGATCCCCATAGACGGCGCTTGGGTCGACCCTTCGCGGTTGGTTTTCGTGCCATCCATTCGGGGTCCAGGAGCGGAAGAAGCAGGATGCGTAGCCTTCGTGGCAGGCTGCCCCCAGTTGTTCGACCAGCAGTAGCACGGCATCCTGGTCGCAGTCGACGCGGACTTCCAGCACTCGCTGCTGATGGCCGCTTTCCTCCCCTTTTCGCCAAAGCCGTTTTCGGCTGCGACTGTAGTAGGTGGCAAATCCTGTCCGGCATGTTTCTTCGAATGCCTCGCGGTTCATCCAAGCGACCATCAGCACTTGATTGGTTGATGCATCTTGAGCGATGGCGGCCACCAAGCCTTCGTCTTGCAGGCCATCGGGAAGCGGTGGGGAGTTCATCAAAGAGCCTCGTTTGATTGGGAGCTTCAAGCATCTGCGGCCAGAGGGCGGGGTTGCTGCTGCGTTGCGCAGTGGAACGCGCCTCGTCCCCACACTAGATCACTGGCGTCGATACCGACGAGTGTGTGAGCCGGAAACTGTTCGCGAAGGATCCCCATCGCCTGTTCATCTGTGGCGCGGTATCCGAACTGCGGCACAATCACCAACTCGTTGGCGATGTAAAAGTTGCAGTAGCTTTCGGGTACCTGAATCCCCTGAATGAATCGCGGAGGTGGGATTGGCAGGGCTATGGATTCCAAACGCCGACCGCGCGCATCGACCGATCCCTGGATCGACTGCCACTGACGAGCCAGTCCTAGTGCATTGGTATCTTCGACGCGCGACGCGACGGCGGCGACGACACGACCGGGCGCGACGAAGCGGACCAGTTGGTCGATGTGGCTGTCGGTATCATCGCCGGCAAGCGAACCGCCATCGATCCAAAGCACTTTTTCAATTCCAAGTCTCAGGGAAAGCTCCTTTTCGATCTGCTGCCGTGTCCAGCCCGGATTGCGGGAGGCGGTCAGGAGGCTGGAACTGGTCGCCAGCAACGTCCCTTGTCCATCGGTCTCCAGTCCACCTCCTTCGCACGTCAGGGGGGATGCGATGCGCTCTTGTCCACAGGAATGGAGAATGCGTCGGGCAGCGACGCGATCGTTCCCGAACAATTCGTACTTGGAACCCCAGGCGTTGAAGTCCCAGTCGACGCCAGCGACTCGCCTGCCCTGATCCTCTAAAACCCAGGTCGGTCCGTAGTCGCGGATCCAGCAGTCGTCGGTGGTGATCCGGTGCACCTGAACACCTGCCGCACCTTGCAACATGTCCCTCGCCTGTTCGTACGATCCACTGGGGCCTCCCAGGACATGCACCGATTCGACCTCCCCCAGGGTTCTTGCGAGGCGGTCAAAGATGGGGGGAATGCGATCGAGCCGACCGGGCCAGGTGCTTTCCTGGTGTGGCCATGCCAGCCAAGTCGCATCATGGGGGTGCCATTCGGCTGGCCAGTAGACCGATTCACTCATGCGAATTCCGTTCAAGGCAGAGGCTGCAGGAGAAAGCCCCAGATGGAGCTATCACCAATCCAAGGATCTGAAGCCGATTCGATCCCCGACGGGAGGAATCATCTCCCTAGAAAACGTTTCGTCAAATCCCCGTACGCGTCGATGCGCCGATCCCTCAGGAAGGGCCAGTGCGTTCGGGTCACATCGATCTGATCCAGATCGCAATCGACCAGCACCAGGGCTTCCTGATCGTGTGCCGCACGATGGAGCAGATTACCCGACGGATCGAACACGAAAGAGGCACCCCAGAAATCGATATTCGACTCCCGTCCCACGCGATTGGCGGCCCCGACAAACAATCCGTTGGCGATCGCGTGGGAACGCATCATTGTTTCCCAGGCGGCATGCTGACTGGCTCCATACTGTGGTCGGTCTTCATCCAGCCATCCGATCGCGGTGGGGTAAAGCAGGATTTCTGCCCCGGCCAGAGCAAAAAGCCGCGCGGCCTCCGGATACCATTGGTCCCAGCAAACGCCGACTCCTAGCGTTGCAAACCGCGTTTTGGCGACAGTAAATCCTGTATCGCCGGGAGTGAAGTAGAACTTTTCGTAGTAGTTGGGATCATCGGGGATGTGCATTTTTCGATAAAAGCCAACCTGAGAACCGTCGGCATCAAAGACTACGGCAGTATTGTGGTAGAGTCCATGCGCACGACGCTCGAAGAGCGACCCGACGATTGCAACTCCCAGCGACCGGGCTCGATCCTGCAGCAGTTGACTGGTGGGGCCAGGAATCGGTTCTGCCTCGGCAAATTTCCGATGGTCCTCCGCTTGGCAAGGATACTGTCCTGGGAACAATTCCTGGAGGCATATCACTTGCGCGCCCTCCCGGGCCGCTCGATCGATCTGATCGACCGCGCGATCGACATTCGTATTGCGATCGGGAAATCCCTTCGACTGGACCAGTGCCAAACGAACGACGGCCATACTTTGCCTCGAAGTCGGGTCAGGAATCAGAGCAGCAGATGGAAAGTAACGATCATGCTAACCCGGATCCGTCCGGGAGGCCACCAGCAGACGGCCTGTTTATCCTTGGCACGGATACCGATGTAGGGAAGAGCTATCTGGGGAGCCGCTTGGTCCGGCAGGCACTGGAATACAATGTCGCAATCGGCGCCTACAAACCAGTCGCCAGCGGTGTGTCACCATGGGGGCTGGAAGAGGCTGCTGCGATACCGGAAAGTCAACTGGACGATGGATGGCGATACCACCGAGCCCTGGGGGGGAGGTTTCCTCTGGATTGGATCAACCCTCAAAGATTCCCCGACCCTTTAGCTCCTGAAGAAGCGGCAAAAAAAATCGGGCAGCGTGTCGATGAAACCCTTTTGCTGGATGGCGCGACCCGATGGTCGGGGCACTGTGACTTCCTTCTGGTGGAAGGCGCTGGGGGTGTCTGGTCACCCATCAGCCGGGCGATGACCAATGCCGATCTTGCCGAGAGACTGGGATACCCGGTGATCTTGGTAGCCGACAACCGCGTCGGCGCAGTCCACCAGACGCTGGCCAGTCTCGCTGCGATCGCAGCCAGCGGACTTGCGGCACAAGCCGTCGTACTGAACTCCCGATCTCGAGCAACCGATGAACTGCTTGAGTCCAATCAGCGGATGATCGAAGAACATGCGGCAAGTCGTTTTATGAATCCACCACGCGTCGTCGGATGGTCGGCAGGACAGGAACGGTGCGAAGCGGCCATTTTGATCGGATGGATGAGGAGGCAGCCAAGGATCTCGCCACTGCGATTCGCCCGGCCAGCCGGTCCCCCTTCGGTGTAGGTCTTCTTCCCGAGGCATTTGGCTACATCGGCTGACTCGATCTCTTCCCGCAGCTAGCTTTCCCTGTGTGGGATGCGTATCCCGAGCGGATGGAAGCGTCCTGTTGGCTTGGGAGCTATCGGCAACTGTCCACGGCACATCCGTTACAACCGTCAGGCTCGTTTGGTGCCAACGACTTTTTCCGGTCGGCTGTTCTGGGATCGGCTCGCATCGCTTTCCTACGGGGTAGGGTTCCCGGCGGGAATGTATCGAAATTGTCTGGGGGACGATTCCGGGGGTGAAGCGAACGTGGCAAGGCGAGCGGCGATGGAGACGGGACGATTGGATCGAACGGGTAGGGGTTGCACAGCCCTGGCCGGTGCCGGTTGGATCGTTCGCGGCTGGCTGGCGCTGATCGCTTTTTTCCCCTCGTTGGTTGGTTGCCACTCCTTGCAATGTCCTCGCATTGATCCCACCGGACAATGCCTCTTCCTGCCTCACCAGTTCACGACCGGCCTGAGCGACCATTTTGGACATAGCTCGGTTCTTCCCTCGGGGTCCACCAACAGCCATGCATGTGGACTGAAACCATCCAGCGCGTTTCAGATGCCGGTCGACCCTCCCCCCTGCGTCGATGGTTCGGCACCTCCGGAAGCCAAACCGGTTGGCACCGGGATGCATGCTGACCGGGGCGATACTGGTCAGTTGCTGGTGACTCCCACCACGATTGTTGCACCGGTGGGTGGGGAGGTGGTTATTCTCGCGGCGATCTGCGGCAAGGATGGCTTCTTTGTCACCAAGGAACCGATCGAATGGATGCTCTCCCCCGACAGCGTCGGAACCTTCCTTGAGGTGGGAGACGAATGGAAAGGGAAGCCGTTGCATCAGTGGAATGCATCGACTCGCGTGGAGAAGGTGGATGTCGATTTTGCCCGAGGCCGCACCAGTTCTCTTGCCAGTCGGATCACCCGCGGCAGTCCCAAGAGCACGGACGATCTTTTCCTGAAAAAGGGTCAGACTTGGCTGAGCGTCACAAGCCCCAGCGAGGGAGTCAGTCGGATTACGGTGCTGGCCCCCGATAGCAAAATTTGGGATCAGCGTCGCCAGACCGTCATGATCTATTGGATCGATGCGCAGTGGCGTTTCCCCGATCCGATCACCGTCGAAAATTCATCGACCGCGCGCATCGTCACCCAAGTCTTTCAGTCGGAGGGATTCATCGGCGCTGAGGGGTGGAAGGTGATCTACCGATCACTGAACCCGGAGGTAGCTCGCTTTCTCCCGTCTGGCTCCGAGCGGGCTGAGGTGCTGGTGGATAAGGACGGGAATGCGGCAGTTGAAGTTCAGAATGTCGCCAACCGCATTGGTTCGGCGGTCATTGCCATTGAAGTTGTGCGGCCCGCACAAGCCTCCACCAAGATGAAGGAATTGATTCTGGGACGGGGCCAGACAGTGGTTTCATGGAGCGCTCCACAACTGGTGCTCAATGCCGGAGGAACTGAGGCGGCCACGCCCGGCCAGAAATTCACCCTGGGAGCGTCCCTGGCCAATGCGGGAGATCTGGCTGCAGAGAATGTGGTCCTTCGCGCTGAACTTCCAGTTGGGATGCAGTTATTGGGGACCACCCCAAAGGCAACGCAGGTGACCGATCGTACCGCCGTTTGGGAGATCGGCACCTTGCCCGCTCGCCAGCAGTTGGATGTGGCGCTGGAACTGGTCGGAACGGTCGAAGCCGATGCGACGGTTCAATTCTCAGCCAGCGGAAGCTCCAAAGCGGTGTCTGCCGAACCATCGATGCGGGTCAGCAAGTCGCTGCCGATTCGGTTGGCCAAGCCCAGCCTCCAGATCTCTCTGGCTTCCGACATCGGCGATCGTGTCGAAGTAGGACAGCCGATCCCCTACTCCATCACCGTGGTCAATACGGGCAAACAGTCGGTCAGCGATCTTCAGCTGCTGGTGGAGACGGATACAGGTTTGGTGGAGGCAAGCACGGAACGCAATTCGGTGGAACAACGGCTTGGGTCGCTGGCGGCAGGGGAGAGGGTGGTGGTTCCGATACGCCTGGTGGCACGAAAAGAAGGTGTTTTGGGTATCCGTGCCACCGCCAATTCCACCAGCACGGCGATTGCATCCGCCCAATCGCAACTGACCGCCGCAGCGTCCGTTCCTGCACAGGCTGCCCTCTCCGTTCGATTGATGGCCGATGGCGGGCTGACCCAAATGAACCTGGGAACCACGAAAATCGTCCGGACCGAGGTGGTCAACCGCGGCACCGCGCCGCTGATTGGAGTGCAGGTGCAGTTCCAATATCCCAATGCGGTGCAGGCGGTTCAGGCCAGCAATGGCACGGTGACTCCCCGCCGTGAAGGCGTTCTACAGTGGAATCTCCCCGGTCCGCTCCAGCCCGGATCCATGGTCCAACTGGATACCCAGCTTCTGGGAGTGCTCCCCGGGGCCGTCCCCCTGGTCGCTACGGCTCAGTCCGCCGATGGTATCCAGGGCAGCGACCGGATGGAGCTCCAGGTGTTGGGCCAGATGCCAGCCAATCCCGCAGGTCCCGGAAGTGGTGCATCTCCTGTCCTTCCCTCAGGCCAGCCACCTGTTCAGCCCTCGGCGGAACCGACGGGTCCCTGGAGCCTGGAGATTCGTCCATCGGCCGATCCGATCCCGACCGACCGAGTTTCGACATTCGACCTGTTCCTCAGGAATCTGCGCGCGGTGGACGACCAGGACGTCATCGTCTCGGTCGCGGTTCCTCAAGGAGTTCGTATCGAATCTTTGGAGCATATCGATCGCCTCTATCAGACAACATTTGAGTCGATCGGGATTGTATCGACGGAGACGATTCGGACGGTTCGAGCCGGCGAAGTGCTCCAGTGGAAGCTGAGAATCACACCGCAGTTGGAGCAACCGATCATCTTGCGAGCTCGGGTCATCAGCCGTCAAAACCCAACCCCAGTCGACACCAGTACCCAGGTTCAGGTCGTCCGCCCCTGATGTCCGGTTCTCTGGATCTCTTCGTGCCTCCTACCTCTGCTGGTACTCGTACTCCCACTCGAAGAAAACTCAACAGAATCCTGGTTGGGGTGTGCGGCCAGATGTCTGGGTTCGCAAGTGTAGCGCATGCTACAATCTTTTCCGGGTTGCGCAAGGCCGTAAATCGGATAGGTGACGAGCACTGGGATAAGGGCGAGCGTGGGAGGCGCTTTCAGCGTTTCCCCTTCTTTGGTTTTCTCGGCGTCATGACATCCTGGGGCGATCGACCGATTCACACACTCTACTGCGGGGCGAGGTCTCAATTTCGCTTGCCTGGATCAAGTTGCTGGAGACGCCGCTCAAGTTGCTCCATGCGGAGTTTGGCTTCTTCCAGTTCGCGACGAAGTTGGTCGACCTGCTGGGAGGCGGGGTCGAGTGTCGGAGCCGGAGTGGATGGCGAGGATTCTTCGATGATGGCAGCCGACATGGGGACGGCACCCGCTTCGTTGGTCAGCAATACTTCGGCTTCGTATCGCATGGTGCCACGAACGTAGCTGATCGGCAGAACGTCACCTGGCTTTCTGGCGGCAATCAGTGCCGTCAGTTCTTCTGGGCTTTGAATCTCTGCACCGGCGGCTTGGACCACGCAATCTCCTGGCTTGATTCCCACTAGGGCCGCTGGCGACTCCTTGACGACGTCCAGAACCGCTGCGCCTCGGAAGGGCCCGACGCCGAACTGTTTTCGATACTCGCGCGACAATTCCCCGATCACCAAACCAAGGAAGGCGGGATCGTTGCGGACGTCGGCCTGCAACTGCTGGGGCGTCCCTGGGAACAGTTTGTCGGCAAGCTGTCGGTCCAATGGGACTGCAACCAGATCGATATTGCGTCCCGCTCGTCGCACCAGAAAGCGAACCGGCTTTCCAGCCGGTTGCTCGGAAAGCGTTTTAGCAAACTGCTCCAGATCGCTTATCGACCTCCCAGCCACACCGAGGATCCGGTCTCCAATGCGAAAGCCAGCCTTCCAGGCAGGACCTTCTCGCACCAGTTCGACG
Source organism: Pirellulaceae bacterium (assembly GCA_044337705.1). Taxonomy (GTDB): domain Bacteria; phylum Planctomycetota; class Planctomycetia; order Pirellulales; family Pirellulaceae; genus JBEISR01. Next base: position 18,174 of record JBIINB010000030.1, read on the forward strand.
ACGCGCAGCCCCAGCCCGCCGCCTCCCCATTTCTCCGCCGTCAGTCCCAGGTAGCCGGCAGGTTGGGCGGGTGGCAAACCATCTTCGGCGACATCCAGCGGCGCTACGGGCTGGGCATCGGGGACTGCATCGACCGATCGACTCGGGAACAGCCGGGGGTTGGGTGGAGCAGGAGGCTGCTTTTTGGTGGACTTGGCTGCTGGCTGGGCTTTACCTTCGTCCGAAATGGGTTCGGGTAGCACAAATGTCTCGGAGGTTCCCTTCGAAAAAGGATCCTTATCTGACTGTAGCTGTCTTTCCAATTGCTGCAGTGCCTCCTGTCCGAAGGCAGTGGGTACGTTGAGCAGAATCGACGGGATCAGAGTGCAAATTGCGGCATACCGCTGGACCGATCGTGTCATCATCTCAACTCCCCACATAGATGAACTGTCATTGCCGCCAGGTTTCTTGAATGGAGCCAGCAGCACCGGTATGAGTTCCGAGGCCCGATAAAATCTTTCGTTCGTTGGAAACCACGATACCCGGGATGGTTCCGCCTGAACCGAACTTTTCCTGAGATCCCACGGTCGCCTTGGGCATCGCGTTCTCAGCTGGTATTTTACGTTCCGGAAAAGAATAACGGAGTCATCATTTCCAGAGACCAGGGAAATATCGCGAACACCCCCTTGGGGTGATCGAGAAGGCAATCCATGGAACGGACTCTATTCGGGAGATGCTGCATGGTGAGGATCGATCGGTTCGAAGGTGCGGCTGCGACCGATTTGTTGCGATGGATGTTTGGTGAGTCAAATCCAGCCGTTGGGACCTGGGGCGATCGTCTCCAGCCGAAGGATGGCATCAGGAGCGCTCGAGTCCTTCTTTTTGGCGCGATCGAATCGAAGGAGATCGTTGCAGGATTTCTTTTTTATCAGGCGACTCTCAATGGCCCAGCTCAGTTGCTGGACTGGCGTGTTTCCGATGCCTGGACGTCCATGGATCCAACGTTTTCCTTTCGCCCCGTTGCAGAAGCTGCGATCGACGCGGGAGCCGGTTGGGTGCAGTGGAATCGGATGAAGACGACGGGGGCATTGCCGGAAGATTCTTGGTGGCAACCTGATTTTATCGGTGATCTGATGCACTGGGAAAAGCAGCTTCACGATACCGGTGCAAAGTTCGCACGATGTATCGGTGCTGACTCGCAGTGCCCAACGGAGCTTGAAAGGTGGCAAGTGCTGTTGCTGGAGGCGAAGGAGCTGACGGCGTATCTTTCGGACTTCGCAGACACGATGCAGCAACATTCTGATTTCCCTGAGCTGGACCAACTGATCCAACCTGAAAGATGGATCGCCGAGCAGTTGGCGGACTGCGAATCCTCCTGGGTGATTCTGGCTTGCGATACCAACCGATCACCGAAGGAAGTTGCCGGGCTGGTGCTTTGGCATCTGGATTCCAAGGCTGGGTGGGAGATGCGGTGGCTGGGGGTCAAACCAGGGTGGCGGGGACTGGGGGTTGCCAGCCATCTGGTCGCCCAGTCGCTAGAGATTCTAGGCTATCGCAAGTCGCTTACGGCGGGCTTGCCACGCAGTGCGCAGTCCGATTGGCGCGGCAGGGAAACGAGCCGCTTTTGGATAAACTGTGACAACCGCAATCGCCCGATGATTGGCTTGCTGGAGAAACTCAAATTCTGCCCCGTTTACCAAAGTTCCCTCCTCTTTTGGTGGCGTGTTCAAGAGGTTGTCGGGGCATGAAGAATTGATGATTTTGGTCCGCTCGATTTCGACATCAATTCCACTCGGCAACGCACCCTGGCAGGGGGATAAAATATGCCGGTCAGTACTAGCACCTGAGAACCTTTTTCGCGTTTGCGCGTGGAATCGGCTCAAGTTTCTCCCCTTCCCCGATGGAATCTGGTTGCCCCCTGTTTGACTTGAGTGCTAGCACTCCTAAAATCGCGTCCCTCTTCACAGGGCAATCGCAGCGGGAGTTTGCTTCTCTACAGGGGAGCGACGATTGGCGAGCGGTTTTGTCTTGGTTGGAAGGATCCAGTTTCCAGCAGGAATTTGCAGGAAACGGCTCGGATATCAAAGGAAATACCGCCAATCCGCACCGTTCCCCATGGAGGGATTGGGTGTCCGATATGGTGGGAATCGAGAGCCCAGGGAGATTGGGAAAAAGCATGACGCGAGATCACCAAGCGGCCATGGCGAAGTTTTTCGATGCGGTTCGTTCCCGGATTGGGGACGAGCGACTGGCATTGTGGTTTCTGGGCTTTGAGCATTGGGAAGTTGGTCCAGAAGAGGTGGTGGTGTCGGTACCTCACCCGTTTTTGGCCGAGTGCGTGCAAGGTTTTTGCCGCAGGGATCTGGAGGCGTGTGTTGTTGAAGCTTTTGGGGATCAGCGTCGGTTGGTGATCGCGGCCAAGGAAGTTTTAGGTGGAACTTCAGGTGCGTCGCCCGATGAGTCTGTATCGGGACTGCGTCCAATCGATTTCCGCCAGGAGAGATCTGAGGTGTTAGGGGCGGAGCGGCGGGATTTCTTGCCGTTGCATCGATTGGAGGGAGGCAGATTACAGGATTCGGCGCCAGTAGCAGCCTCGGCGATGGAAAGTCGCTCGGATTCTGACTACGGTGGAAAGGTTGTTGCCAGGGTCGCAGTAGGGCCTGGTTTAGCACGATCTCCAGTCGGGCCGCGATCGATGTCGAGTGAACTGTGGAATGGTTTTCTGCCGGGGGAATGCAATCGAGTTGCTCACATGGCAGCTCAGATGGTTCTGGAATCTCCCGGCACCATGACTCCCATGACGCTTCATGGTCCGTCAGGAGTTGGGAAGTCCCATCTGGCTCGCGCGATCGCCGAGCAGTTCCGGGTTCGGCATCGGATGAGCCGCGTGGTTTGCTTGACGGCAGAGCAGTTCTTGATTGACTTCACCGATTCGGTTCGCGGTTCGGGCTTCGCTAACTTTCGGCGAAAGTATCGCGAGGTGGATGTCCTTGTGATGGACGATGTGCAGTTTCTCATCGGGAAGAACGCCACCCTTCAGGAACTCAAAAGTACGCTCGATCATCTTTTCCGGAACCAGAAGCAGGTGGTTCTGGTGGTGGATCGATCGCTGCCGGAATTGACCGGTCTGGGGCCCGAATTGTTGGCCAGGCTGTCTAGCGGGGTGGTCTGCGCGATCGATCTGCTGGATCGTGACTGTCGACAGGCGATGGTTGGCAAGCTGGCATCGGACCTCTCGGTTTCTCTCGATCCCGCATCGGTCGATTGGCTGGCGATTCATTGTCCAGGGGATGCAAGAATGATTCGAGGAGTGATTCTTCGGCTGCTGACGCAGCAGCGAATCACCGGCCGCAACTTGGAACTGGACGAAGTCGTCGTCGCTTGTCGAGATTTGTTGCGGGTCAGTCAGCCCTTGGTTCGGATCTCCGATATCGATAAGGCGGTTTGCGAGGTTTTTGGCCTGGAGCCCAACAGTCTTCAGTCGAATTCCAAGAGCAAGCAGGTCAGTCAGCCTCGCATGCTGGCGATGTTCCTTGCAAGGAAGTACACGCGGGCCGCTTACGCCGAGATTGGAGATTATTTTGGCAAGCGACAGCACAGCACCGTGATTTCTGCCCAGAAGAAGGTGGAGGCGTGGTTGGAGTCGGACAGTTCCCTTTCGCTGGCCAAGGGGCGTCTGACGATACGGGAGATGATTCGCAGCCTCGAGTCGTCGCTGCAAGTTGGTTAGCTGTGTTTTTCCTGGTTTCTTGACCCCTCTGGCCGGGAAGTTGGTCTATGGGTGGTGGTGGACGTTTGACAGTCTTTCCACGACCAATAAAATGACAAATGAGTGCCCGAAGACACGAGACGGTTCCGGCGGCGTTCTTTTTTGGTTTGGCATCGACCATGGAGTCGGATGGCGGACCGAGGGAATGGCCGGCCAGCGTTCGCCGCTTGTTGCGCCTGTGGCTTAAACCTGGTTCACCATTTTGGCGACGGAGAGTATCACGACATGCTTGGATTCAACCACACTGAACTTCTCCTCTTTGGATTGATTGTCCTGGTGCTTTTTGGAAGTGCCAAGCTTCCTGCCTTGATGCGCAACCTCGGGCGGAGCGCCGTCGAATTCAAGAAAGGGATGCGAGAAGATCCCGATCAGGACGCGAAGAATCGTACCGAAGATCAGTAGTTTCGGATGCCCTACCCGCCTCTTCGATCCGTTTGGATCGCGCTGTGGCTGATGGTGGGAATGCGAACTCCGTCAATGGCCAGTCTTCAAGTTCCACCGGTGACTGTCTCTAAGTCGCGGGGTGCTTTGCAAGGCTGGGCCTGCCAATAGGGGCCCCGATTTAGCCGCATTGGTTGGCGTCTATCGACTGCCGACTCCATGAATTCGAGAACGCTTGGTGTGGGAGACTCCGATGTTTGGTCTTGGCTACAGCGAGATGGTGCTTTTTGGAATCATCGCACTGGTCCTGTTTGGTTCGCGTCTTCCGGAAGTGGCCAGATCGCTGGGGGGAAGTTATCGAGAACTTCGGAAGAGCGTTTCCGAATTTCAGCGAGAGTTTCAGGCGATTGAGCGATATGAGCCGCCCAGGCCGAAGGTCAACAGCAGTTGGCAGCAGGATGAGGTGGCGGAGGAAACGACAGCCCCTCGTTTTCAACCGCCGCCGGAGGACTCGCCCAATTCCTCCGCTTGATCGGTTGGTAGCTCAAGCGAGCTGAGAGGTATTTGCGGATCGCTGGCATCCTGAGACGCATTTTCGATCCCCGGCAATGGAACCGCCGGGTGGGCGGCCTGTAGGACGCGGCATAGCCAATATCCCCATCCGATCAGGCAGGCTGATGCCAGATAGACGACAGCATGGCGGCGGCTGCCTGGCCACAGGGACCAGCGATCGGATCGACTCCAAAGGGCAAGATGGATCAGCATTGCGCTCCAAAGCCAAGCGGTTGGAACCCAAGTAGCCGTTTCCCACCTGGCGCCGCGGCGTTTTGGTTCAGCCAACGCCAAAAGTGGCAGCGACCAGAGTCCAGTCGAAAAAACTCCCTGCCAACCGACGGTCGATCCGATCAATGCCCAGGTGCAGCACCAGGTCAACCCTTCGTGGGATGCAGGGTGGGAAGAGAGCCAGCGGGGATGGGCAAGTGGGAATAGGGCAGGTTGAGTGATGCGTCCCAGGGCAAAGCCGGCCAGGGCTCCTGCTAGTCCGGTAGCCAGGGCATTCAAATGGTCTACGGCATGGTTGTCTTGCTTAGGGCTGGTTCCCCAGGGGGTCACGATCAGGACGGGAAAGCAGGTGGAGACGAGGATTGTCATGGCGGAAGCCACCAGGATCATCTGGATCGGAACTTGTTGGCCAGACAGTTGAATCATGGCAATGCACAGCAGAACGGCCAGAATCCCGCAGTGGAACAGTCCAAGGGCCAAGGTATCCCAGTCGATGGTCCCCACCAGCATGCTGAAAAGATCACTGGATCGCCCATCTTGATGAGGAAGATTGGCCCCGCGAGTCCAGACTTCCACCAGATAGATCCCAAGGAACGTCAAGCCGGCCAGAAGTTCGTACGCGGGATACCTGGGGGAGATCGGAAGTCGGCAGGCACGGCAGCGTCCTCGCAACAGAATCCAGCCTAGCACCGGAATGTTGTCGCGGGGATGAATTGGAACGTTGCAGTAGGGGCACATGGACGATCCGATCCAGGGGAGTCCTCGCGGAAGCCGGTAGGCAACGACATTTAGAAAGCTGCCGATCGAACTGCCGACTGCAAAAAACCAACACCCCACCAGCACATCGAAGCCGCGCGACAGACCTACAGCCTGCATCACCTCCGGGGTCTTTTCCCACTTGGACAGCCGCATCAGGGTGATTGCGTACAGTCCGGACCAAATCGCTAGGATCAGCACCACCAGGCTACCCCACACGGCCCAGGGGTAGAGGGAACGCAGGCGTCGTCGAAGGGTGGCAGGATGCATGGAGTCTGATGGCAAAGGGGGCGTTCCGAAGAGGCCGTCGCATCGCGCGGCGGTTAGCCTCTATGATAACCGCAACCGAATCGACTGCGGCGACCGCTCGCAGCCTCTGCATCCCTGCATCCCATGCTGCCAACTCGGGGCACTGGAGGTTGCGGATGTTGCGATCTTGGCGGAATGAGACAGCTCCAAGGTAGAAAGAGAGTCACTCGATGCGTCTGGTGTTCATGGGAACGGGACCTTTTGCCGTGCCGTCCTTTCAAGCCATCGCAGCCTCGGGAAGGCATGAAGTCCTTACTGTCTGGGTTCGCCCCCAGGCACCGACCGCCTCGGGGAAGCCCCCCGAGCCGCATCCTGTGGAACGGTGGGCTAGAGAGGCGGGGTGGATGGTGGAGCAGCCCGAGAGCGCAAATTCCGACGAGGCGATCGCAAGGCTTAGCTCGCTGCACCCCGATCTTCTGGTTGTCTGCGACTATGGACAGATCCTTTCGCCGGCTGCCTTGGCGGCGGCTAGGCTGGGCGGGATTAACCTGCATGGGTCCCTGCTGCCTCGGCATCGTGGAGCGGCACCCGTCGCCTGGGCGGTATTGCAGGGCGACCCGCAGGTTGGCATTTCAGTGATTCATATGACGCCACGGCTAGATGGCGGGCCCATCCTGGTGATGCGTTCGACTCCTTTGGGCAAATCGGAGGATGCTGGGCAGCTGGAATCTCGCCTATCGCTGCTGGGGGTCGATGCGACGTTGGAGGCGATCGCTTTGCTGGAGTTCCATCAGGAGCAGGCCAAGGGCCAGCTTCAGGACAAACAGCTTGCCACACGCGCCCGTAGGTTGACAAAAGCCGATGCCGCGATCGACTGGACTTTTTCCGCAGACAAGATCGACCGATTGATCCGCGGACTCCAGCCCTGGCCGGGTGCCTATGGCATTCTGGAAGGAGGGGGAAAGGGGCTACGGTTGCAGATTCGACGCGCTGCCCCATGTGCAGCGCAGCCTGAAGAGGCACGGGTAGCCGGGAATCATGGGCTCGAGGGGCCGGGCCAATGGGGTTTCGGTTGGACCAGCGGCAAGTCTCCCAGTCGCGCCTGGGTTCGCTGTGGAACGGGGTGGTTGGAACTGCTGGATGTGCAACCAGCCGGAAAAAACACTCTTTCGATTGATGCCTTCCTGCGAGGCTACTATCGGAATGCACCAATGCATTTTCTCCCGCCGGCGGCTACCTCCCCTGCTCTGCTGGAACTGATCGATCGCAAACCAGTTCTGGGATCGTGAGCGTTCAGGTTGAACCATGGGGAATGCGAAACCCGATCGCCTCGTCGATGTGGCGTCGCACCCGTTCCGTTTGGTCGACCGCCAGCAAAGGAGCCAGAGCGATCTGGGGCGCCAATCGATGGATCGACCGGTCGGAGAGCACGAAAAGCGATTCAAGCCATTGATCGAACTGCTGGAAATCAAAATGCAAGACCTGTGCTCCATGCAGCGCCTCCTGAACGTCCGGTGAGAGCGCGTAAGCATGCAACTGATGGATGGCAGGAGCCGCTTCATCCAGTCGCAGGCGGCTGAGGATATTCGCGATGCGAAGTTGTCCAGCCATCGATTGCAGGGGAAAAGCTTCCGTCAGGCAGTCCACTGCCTGTTGGCTTCTGCATCGAGCCAGTCCGATGCAAGCGCAGGCCGCGTCGGTCGCATCGGCGACCCCCAGCCACGAAGCGATTCCAGCTTCATGGCCCAGCAAAGCCTGCCGCGAAGCCAGTTGGATAGCCATCTTGCCGAATCGATGGGGGCCATCTTCCGGATCCAGGCTCAACCACCGGGTCAGCAGCGGGTGGCTACCATCGCGATAATGAAGCACCTCCAGGGCATGTTGGACTCTTTGTAAGTCCTCCGCCTTGTTTGATCCCTCGCTCTCTTCCGCCGACTGGAGGACCGATAAGATTGCTTCATCGGAAGCGTCGTACATGGCAATCCGCTGATGAAGCGACTGAGAATCGATCCGAAAGAAGATTTTCGACCGTGTCTTGAGCTCTTCGATAGGAGCCAGGAAGTCGCGCAGTTGCTCTCCCGGCAGCAGGGAGAGGGCCTCTGCCAGTTTTCCCGCAGCGCGGCATTCCGGGTCGACCAGTTTTTTCCCTTCGGCCATCCTGGCAGCTCGCCGAATCACCTCGTCGGCCAGGCCGACATGCATGGGAAGATGGTTCAGCTGCGCGAACTGGGGATAGGCTTCCGCGACCCCAAATCGGTCCCATCCAGCAAAAATCGCCTGAAGGATGCTGGGGGCGGTACAATAACTGGACGCGAGCAGTTCAAGAGCTGACATTCGAACCTTGCTGGAAGGGTGCTCCAAAAATGCGATCAATTTCTGGTCTCGCATCGCTCGTCCACCCTCAATCTGCATCGCTGTGGTTGGGATTTTCCTGAACTCTTGCCGCGCCCGAGACGTCTCAGGCCAGGTGGATGGTTTAGCATGAATGATTCGATCTGGGGAGATGCTCTGGCGGGATCTTGCCATGCTGGGCTTTTCCATACAGAGGCGTTGTTCGATCTGGGATGGCGATTTTCTGGAGGCGAGCGATGAGCGGATTGCAGGAGAGCGTGCTGAAGGTGCTGGGACGCAGGCTGGATCCTCAGCATTCCAGTTTTTACGACCTGCTGGGGATTGCTCGTGATGCCGATGAGGTGCAGGTTCGAAACGCTTTGCAGAAGGCGATTGAGCTGCTCAAGCAGTACGACAAAGTCTCTGATCCCGGTCCTTGGGAGGTGGCAGCGCGGCTAGTTCAGCAGGCGAAGGCGACCCTTCTGGACCCAGGAAAACGCGAACTGTACAACCGCAAGTTGGTAGAAGCTGCGGTCGAACTACCGGTGGGGGCTGAGGAGTCACGGTGGTTCCCGCTGGGGGACCCCCGAGCTCCATTCGATGCGGCAGCATTGCTGCAGGAGGAAGCCGATTTGCCGGATTGGATGGAGACGGACGAGCAGAGGCTGTCGACATGGACCGCCGTTCTGGGCCAAGGGCAGGCGCTCCCTAGAGCCTCTGCGGCGATCGAATCGCGGCGTTCCAGTGCGGACAGTGGATCCGCAACTGGCCAGGGGGCAAGGCGGTTGACTTCGGTTGGCGGCAAACCGAACGCAAACCCCCGTCCTGCCTCGATGCCTCGTGCGCGCAAAGATGCGCAGCGATTGCAATGGATTCTCCTGGCATCTGCCTCGGTTGCAGCGATGTCGGGAGCTGCGTGGTTCTACTATCGATCGATTCAGAATCGTCCGCAGGCCGATGTGGCCCAGGCGCGTCTGGGCGAACAACCCCCCCCGAAGGTCAACGCGCCAGTGCCTGATCAGAATCGATTGGTACCAGCGCCTGCAGCCCCGCGCGATCCAGCCCCCGCGATGCCCAAACTGACGCAGGGCGGCGATAAATTTAGGCTCGATTCCGGAATCGCCAACGCCGAAGGGCTCGAGCAGAAAATGGCTCAGGCCAATCCGAACGACATCGCGACCGCCGTATCGAAAAGCGAAACGACAAACGCCGCGACTGCCCAGCCGCCAGCTGGTGCGCCGGCAGAGCCAGCGATGGAGTCCGAGGCGCCGGCGGTCGAGCCGTCCCCGGATCCGATGCCGATGCCGATGAGCGAGACCGATCGGTTGCTTTACGCCGATGCGATGCGGCAAGTTCTCCAATCGATAAGGAACCAGAATTTTCAAAAGGCCGAGACCCACCTGGAGACAGCCAGGCAGCTCGCTATGGCTCCTCCCGAAAGCGACCAGGTCGCTAGGCTGGATATGGCGACCAAAATGAGCAAACGATTCGACGAAGCGATGCGCAAGGCGGGGATGGAAATGTCGGCAGGAAGTTCCTTCGAAGTGCTGGGGAATCCGGTCGCTTTTGTTGAAGCGAATGCGGAGCGACTGGTAGTTCGGGTGGCGGGCAAGAATGAAAGCCATCCCTGGTCGGCAATGCCGGTCGGAATCGCCATGGGGCTGGCCGATCTGCAGCTGGATCAATCCAACGCGATCGATCTGGGATGCCGTGGCGTCTATTGCGGTCTGTCGGCAACCGCCAATGCACTCAGCAAGAAATTGGCACGCGAGTACCTGCAGAAGGCTAAGGCGGCCGACGAGGGAATGCGTCTTCCCCGCGATTTCGAAAAGCTTCTGGATGACCAGTACGATGCTCCCACCGAACCTGCGTCGCCGTGACGCTTCGGCGGCCGCGGTCGTAGCATCGCTCGTCCCTCACAGCGGGATGTGGGCCCCGCTGTTTTCAACGTTCAGGACCGTCAGCAAAGCCGGCTTGGACACCGCTGCGAAATCATTTTGCTCTGCTGCTTCCCGGACTACAGCTTGGGAAGGACGCCAGCCTGTGGGGTGACCTGCGACAGGTTGGCGGTGGTGTCCGCATCGAACCGCTGCAGGATCCAGTTCATCCCCCCCATCAACACCTTCTCGAAAATTGGATTGGTCCAGACATCCTCGCGATGGCCCATCGAAGTGTAGAAGACGCGCCCCTGCCCATGTTTGCGGATCCATGTCGCAGGGTAGGCAGGGCGCTGGTAGTCGGCGTCCTTCATCCCCTCCGTCTCCTGAACCAGCAGCACGTGCATGTCGGGAGCAAAGTTCTTCAGCGAATACCACTCCTCGTGAAGATCGAAGTCTTCTCGCACCCCCTCCAGTCCCTGAAACTGTTTGTCGACCACGCGCATCGTCGCCATCTGCTGCTGGCCGTGGCGAATGAACTCACCACCGATCATGGCGATGTAGGGATCGGGCATCTCCTGGCCCTTTGTTCGATCGCCGGCGGTATGGAAGGTATCCGATGCGCAGTGAGCCCCTGCAAATCCTTTGCCGGCAGAGACAGCTTCCAGAAAGTTCATCTTCCCTTGCTTGGACATCGGAGGCTGGCGATCGCCGCCCTCGTTAGTCAGGTCCTCCGTGGTGTAAAAGAAGAAGGCATCAAACTCGCGATAGTCCTTTTCGAAGACGCGGCCATCCTTGGTGCTCATCACTTCGAATCGATGCTTCTTTCCGAATTCCATCATCATCCGTTCGGCGAATGAAGGTGCCTGGCCATCGCGTTTGACAACCGAATGCTCGAAACCGGCGCTGCGATTGAAAAAGAGGATTTTCTTCGTGGGCTGGTCAGCCCAGGTCATCTTGGAGGCAGCGGCGTAAAAAGCGGCAGCGGCAGAGGATTGCTGGATCCAGGTGCGTCTTGAGGTACAATGCTTGGTCATGAAGTGGCTCCTTGGAGTCAAAAAGGTTTGGGTTGGGTGCGAGGCATGGCAAGCGGATCGCACGGAAGTGTGATGCTATCACTATTTTCTGCGGTCGCGATGTTGGGTGGTCGAGTCGGTGGGATGATCGATCGATCTTCAAGAACAGCGTCCGGCGACCGTACTTCGTTTATTATGACAGGAACAGCCCTCGCCATGGGAAGGCCCTACGTTCTCTCCAGGTTCCAGTTCACCGCCCTCCTTTTGGGAATTATCGGCGCGGGAGTCGGATGGGTTGGGGTGATGTGGAACAGCATCGAGAAACGCCCCGAGGCAATTTTGGATGGGGAGGTGCTGGTCGAGACTCGTCCATGGACTCCCCCCAATCAGCCCGACTCGCCCCCGCGACTGCTTCCTTCCGTTGTCGTCACCAACAGGACCGGGGAACGATGGGAAAACGTTTCCGTGTCGATCAACAAGGCCTTTGTCCATTACCACTTCCAGCCTCTGGCACCGGGAGAGACTCTGGTTGCACCGCTGGAACGATTTGTGACCAAAGGAGGTAACGTCAACTTCCGCCCCAGCACGCAAGAGGTTCATCGAATCACTGTGTTTGCTCAGCTGCCCTCCAATGAACGCGCGGTGCTCAACCGAGGCGTCGAAGCTACCTCGACGGGATGGTCCGTCAAGCCATGGTCGGGCGGAAGGTAGCGGAAGGGCGGTGGTCGGCACGCGTCAGGGTGTTGCGGGAGCGGCGATGGGGTTCGCGGTCACTTGGGGCCATGCATCGATTTTCCCCTGTGGCATGCCATCGGCCAGCGACCAGGCATGCACTTGACCATTGACACTACCAGTCAGCAGTTTTCCCGTGGGGCCATGGATCGATGCGCTGACTGTCCAGTCGCTGGACCCCTCGAGGCTCTTGGGGGATTGCATCGCCTGAGGGTCGAGCAATTGAATGGATTTGGTGCCGGCGATCGCAGTCCAGTCTCCCTGCTGCACCAATTGAAACGGTTCCCCAGCGGCTGCCCATTCTCCAGTTTTCTTCGCCCCCTCTACCTCCCAACGGATCGCTTTGTTGTCGGCGCCGATGGATAGGACGATCTGAGGCGATCCCAGAAACCTTGCATCATGGACCGCAGCGCCATGGCCTGAAAAGCTAGCCAGAAGCTCCCCCTGAACAGCATCGTAGACTTTGGCGGACTTGTCGCGACTGGCGGAGACCAAACGCGTTCCATCGGGGCTCCACGCCACCGCCTCGACTCGATCAGCATGGCTGGGCAACGACTTCTGCTCAGTCAATTGAGCAGCATCGACTAGGCGGACCGAGCCATCGGAGCAGGCAACGGCGATCTGCGTACCGGATGGACTGTACGCCAAGTCCAGAAACAAGTCGGTGCCGCGCAGTTGGCTGGACTGGATCTGGCCATCCTCCCATCGAACCACTCGCAACTCTCCGAAACTGCCTGGCGTACCACCAGCGATCGCCAGATGCGTCCCATCTGGGTTCCAGGCCATGGCGGTGATGCGCTGCGGTAGATTTCCTACTCTTCGCACCAAGCTTCCATTGGCCGGATTCCATACCAGCAGCTCATGGTATCCGGAGGTGATCCACTGACTGCCGTCGGGGGTCCATGCGACAGCAGTGATTGGAATCGGATGACGATACTGGCTTGGACTTGGAGGGTACAAAGGAGCCGGCAGAATCTGGAGAAGCGTCGTGGTGGCGGGCGGTTGGGATTCACCGCTGCCATCCACCGCCGCCCCTTGCTCCAGCCATTTGGCGATCAAGTCAATTTGATCTTTAGTCAGCGCCTCTCGCTCTGCTGGCATACGCGTCGCGGGATCTTCCGAGATGATCCGTTGATAGATTTCACTTTTGGCCCATTCCATTCGGTCGATTGGGGCGGTGCCGCCGTCCCCAGCGTTTTCCAGCTTACCCAGCGTATCGATCCGATATCCCCCTTCCGCCTTTCGCGCGCCGTGGCAAGCGACACATGATTCCTGCAGAATCGGCGCGATCGATTCCCGAAAAGAAATCGGCTCGACGGATCGTGCCGACACGGCAGGTGCGGGGGCTTGGCCTGCCTCAGGAGGTTCTGTTTGCTGAGCCGGCGGTTGGCCCGGCAAGCAAGCGACCGCAAGAACAAGGAAGAGGGACCAGGAAGTCATGCCGGACATTCTCCCAATGGAGTGTGATCAGTGGAGTGTGATCAGTGCTGGAAGAGGAACTCGTCGGTGTTCAGCAGGGCCCAGCAGATATCTTCGAACGCAGCGGAAAGGTCTCCTGTCTTCGTCCAGTGATCGTTGGCCGCTTTCAGTTCATCGGGCGACGGGCGCCTGGCCAACGCTGCCAGGTAAAGTTCCTCCAACACCTGCTCAGGACCTTTGCCGGCGGCGATCGCCTTACGGAATCGGTTCTGTTCATTGCGAAGCTTTTCGTGCAACAGCTGGCCATTAAAAAACTCGATCGCCATCCCAAGATTGGAGTCCTCCGATCGCTCGCAGGCGCATACGGAGTTGCGTTCGGGTTTTCCGAGGATTTTCAGAAAATCGACTTTTGCGAGGTCGGGTCCGGGGATCTGAGTCGCCTTGGTCCCAGCGGGGAAGCCGGCGAACTGATGGGGAAGGCCGGTTACCTGGCCGATGGCATCTAGTAGCGGTTCGGCGGCTAGAAGGCGAGGGCGCTGGTGTGAAAAGTAACGTTCATCCTCGCGATTGGAGGGGAGGGTCATGCTGCTGGACTGGTATGTGCGACTTTGGAGAATCGTTTTTAGCAGGTGTCTGCGATCGTATCTCGAATCGACAAATTCTTTTGCAAGGCGATCCAGTAGGGGGCCATTGGAGGGTGGATTGGAATCACGAAAGTCGTCGATGGGGTCGACGATTCCGCGGGAGAAACATTGACGCCAGATCCTGTTGGCCTCAATCCGGGCGAAGTATGGGTTGGCTGGATTGAGCAGCCAGTCGACCAGTGGCTGCCTTGGGTCGCCGGCGATCGGATCGGCAAGTGTGCCCTGCTGAGGCAGCCAGGGCTTCATCACCTGCCCGGTTCTTGGTTGCACCACCTGACCTGCAGGTGCCATCCACACTACCAGTTCGTTGGGGCGCGAGGTCTTTTTTCTCTGCACCTGCTCGAAGAAGACCCCCAGCCCATAGTAGTTGTCCTGGGTCCATCGTTCGAATGGATGGTTGTGGCATTTGGCGCACTGAAGTCTTGCTCCTAGGAAAACCTGGGAGAAGGTTTCGACACTGTCGTTGCGGTCCGCAGAGGTCCGGTAGAAGTTGGCTGGGGGATTGGAGTGCGTGCTCCCGGTTGCCATCAGCAGTGTGCGAGCAAACTGATCGTAGGGCAGGTTTTCGCGGAAAGCCTGTTCCAGCCATCGATGGTACTTGTAGACAGCATCGTCTCCCACCTGTTTGGATGTCAGCCGAAGCAGATCTCCCCATTTGAGAGCCCAGAAGGAGGCGTATTCCGGTTGCCGCAGCAGGTGATCGATCCATCGGTCCCGTTTCGCCGGATCTGCGTCCGCTGCGAAGCTCAATGCTTCCTCGGGGCTGGGAAGCCGACCCAGGACATCCAGCGTGCTGCGACGGAGGAATTCGGAATCGGAGCAGACAGGGGATGCGGCAATTTGCATCTGCTGCAATTTGGCATCGACCAGCTCGTCGATGAAATTGTGCTGTGGTCTCGACTCCCATAGATATCCGGGTACCTCTTCTTCAAAGCGGACCGGAATCGCTTCGATCCACTCCAGATACCGAACCAGTACCACCGCTTCGCCTCGCTTGCGACTGCTGACGATACCTCTTGGATCGACAACAGCGATCGAAGCGTCCGAACTCTCATAGGCGGCCAAATCGGTGATCTCCCGACGGGCTCCATCTTGGAACCTTGCAAAAACGACCAGCGGAATCCTGGTGCCTGTCTCCCGCACGACGGGGCGTGTTGCCGGAAGCACTTCGATACCGGTTGGGCGCGGCGTTTCGGCCGGATCGGTTTTTGCCCCCTGTGCAATCCAGTCGCGAAGCACGGTGTACGCAGGATCGCTTGTGCGCAATTGCAGGCCTCCACCATGCGCAACCCGCATCAGCGGCTTGAGCAGCAGCAGGCTCTTTTCCGGTTCCTGAAGATTCGTTCGGCGTCCGAAATCTTCTCGAATGAGCGTTAGTTGATCGAGCTGGCTGTCGAAGGCGCGCAGTGAAAGACGGAATCCACCCTTGCCGCTTGGAGAACCATGGCAGGCCCCCGAGTTGCAATTCATTTTGCTGAGCGCTGGAAGGGTCTGGTGAAGGAAGGAGATCGGCAACTCCACGCTGCTCTCGCGAACCTCGATCGGAATCTGGCTTTGCAGCTCTCCCTGCTGGATAGTTGCTGTCGTAGTGCCATCGGCCAGCGCGATCCAGCGCCCCGATTCCCAGCGGACAATCGCCGGATCTGCCACGGTTACCTGCATGTTATCTGTCATATCGGTAGCGCGGCCCGAAGCTTCTAGTCCAGTGACCACCATGCCGGCCGTCGCGCCTCGTCCCACGAGCGAGATCGCTTCGGGAACCACTTCCAGGCGGATTGCAGCGATGGGCGAGCGGTTCCACTGGAGAGGCAGGTCGAGAGCCTCCCATCGCCCCTTCCCTTGAAACTCGGCAAGCCCTGCGACGCGAAGCGATGTCGGACGATCCCGGCTGTCGATCGGCCGTTCGATCATCGCCGTCACCTTGTCGCCCTCCATCTTGCTCTGCATCGTCCAGCCTGAAGGCCAAGACAGCGGAGTCCATGTGACCGGCTCCTTGAATTCAGCCTGCGGGCGCTGAATGGTCCATGCAATCTCCATCTTCTGGGTTTTCGAATCGATGGCGGTCGGCTGACTGGGTGGGACTGGGACGAAGAAACTGGGACTGGCAGCAACACCGGCCAGCCATGTCAGCCCATTGTTGACAGCGGCTGGAACGAAACTGGTGGGTTGTCTGACACGCCTGAGCGCGTCACTGGTTACGCGCGTGGCATGATGCGGCTGCATGGGTGACCAGTGGGCTACCCACTGGACGGCCGCAAGATCGCTCGCCTTCCAGCCACTTGGAGCCCGGAACCAGATTCGGCCTTCGGCAGCCCCGGCGGGAATGGTGGCTGGATCGGAAGGCCAGGGTAGAGCATCCTCAAGTGGCGAAATCCAGATCGGGCCATCCACACCTCGACGGATCACCTGAAAATCGATCGGAACGGCTCCCTGACCTTCCTCCAGGAGGAAGCGATCGCGGGTTTTCGCATCCGGTTTCAGTTGCACCAGCACATGCGGTTGCGTGGCCGTATCGATCTGGTAGCGGGAATCCATCGACCCTCGGCCTAGCAGGTCCGATACCTCCATGCGATAGACGCCAGCTGTAGCGGTAGTGAAATGGATCGAAACGTCATCGGAATCGTCTGGGGTAGCCGACGCAATGGCGACTCCATCAGGGCCGATCACCCGTACCATGAGCAGGGCTGGTGAACCAAGAGACCGCGACTTGGCATCAATCCAGACAGGTGTTTTTTCCGGAAAAGTCCACTCGTATCGATCGATTTGCTGAGGGGAGTCGAGGACACCGACAAGGCGTGAAGGGGAGGAGAGAACGAAAGATTCGTCTGGGCTGGACCTTCGTTCCTGAACCTGTTCACCCTGCAGCCAGCGCGATGGCGACTCGTAGAAATTGGGGAGAGCGACCGTTGCTTCCGCCTCGGCCAAGACTCGCAACCGATATCGGCCGCCGGCCTGGTATCGATTGTCATGAATCACCAAAAGCAACTTTCCTGACTGGGGAATCGTTGCCCTCATCATTGCATCGAAGGATGGTTCGCGATCATCGGCAATCTGGATTGGTTGCCCCGAAGGATCGATGATGGCAAGGACCGGGTCGGCAGTAGAACCAAGTCGCTGACAAATGACTTCCAGCAGAATCTTGCTGCCCGGTGATCCTTCTATGGAGTAATGATCTCCTGTGGGGCCATCCAGGGTGCCATCGACTGCTTCCCCAATGGTGACAGGCATGGCATTCTGAGAATTCGCGTTTCCTTCAGTTTCCCGGCGGCTGGGAAGTGGATCAACCACAAGCGGACTTGGAATCGTGAGCCCTGCCGGGCCCAACGCAGCCAGTTCCACGGGGACTCCATCGGGCAGCGGAGGAAGTGTGACTTTGAGAACCGCGTGGTCCGGATGGCTTTCTACCACCTCGATGGTTCCACCATGGCTGACCCATCCACGGAATGGAACAGGCAATTCCGTTCCGTGGACGGTGACCGTCTGAGCTGAACCCGATGGAATGCCGTGCGGCATCAAGCGGGATACGGTGACTTCGAAGGCAGACGCAGTCGAGGCGAAAAGAGAGAGTCCAAGCAACCATGCCACGCGTGCCACGGCCATGCGACACCTCAATTCTTTGGGAGGGGAGTGGGACGGAGGTAGGGGGGCCCAAGGAATCTGGGGGCCGCCGACTGGAAACGTGAACAACCCATTCCCCTGCAAGTCGGTGATGCACAAGGGGATCAGGGACGAAGGGATTAAGGGGCACGTGGTGGCCTTAGATCGCAGTCGACGGAAAAATTTCCATCGTTCATTTTGGAAGCTAGAACTGCCTGTGTCAAGAAAACGTGATGAACCACCTATTCTTTCGGGAGATTTGCAGGCCGCCAAGGAGGAGGGGGCTGGAGGCAACTGCAGGATTGGAGCGATGAGGAGGGAATTTGGATTTCTTCGGCTGGATGGAACTGGTGGGATCGGATGGCAGGTCCAATAATTGCGAGTCGCATCCGGTTGGCTGCAGGGAGAGGATCGAGGGATCTATGGATGAATCGCTGGATGTCGCATCGATACTTGGACCTGGAGGCTGGATCGCTCGGAGAATCGCCGCGTATGAGCATCGGCCCGCTCAATTGCAGATGGCTGAAGCAATCGAACAGGCTCTGTCCCAGAGAAGGCATCTGATCGTTGAGGCGGGTACGGGGGTGGGCAAAAGCTATGCCTATCTGGTTCCAGCGATCCTGATGGCGACGCAGGAGGAAGGACGGCTGGCATCGGCACAGGATGAGCGAGGATGGGAGGATGAGCCGTCGGATGCGGCACCGCAAAGGCGGTCGCCTCGAGTCATCATCAGCACGCACACGATCAGCCTCCAGGAGCAGTTGATCGGTAAGGACTTGCCACTTCTCAACGCTATTCTGCCGCGCGAATTCACCTCCGTGCTGGTCAAGGGGCGGGGGAACTATCTCAGTGTTCGCCGTATGAAGTTGGCGCTGCAACGGGCCACATCGCTTTTTGCGGTGGAAGAGGAGTATCAGCAGTTGGAGCGGATTGAGTCCTGGAGTGGAGAGACGACCGATGGATCATTGAGCGATCTGGACTTTCGACCGATGGGGGGTGTCTGGGGAGAAGTCGCAAGCGATTCATCGAATTGTCTAGGCCGCCGCTGTCCGCATCATCAGGACTGTTATTATTTCAGAGCTCGTCGCCGCGCGGCCAACGCGCAGATACTTGTCGTCAATCATGCACTTTTCTTTAGCGATCTGGCGCTTCGGGAAGAGGGAGTGCAGATCTTGCCAGACTACGATGCGGTGGTTTTTGACGAATGCCACACGCTGGAATCGGTAGCCAGCGAGCATCTTGGGATCTCACTGACCACTTCACAGATCGACTTCGTGCTTCGGAAGCTCTACAACCCGCGCACCGAAAAGGGGCTACTGCTGACGCTGGACCTGAAGAGCATGGCGCAGCATGCCTACCACTGCATGATTCTCTTGGATGACCTTGTGCATGATCTGGATCAATGGTGGACCGATCAGGGGGTGACACAGGGCCGGGTGCGCGAGGCCTGGGTGGTCAAGACGGCCCTTCCAGAGAAACTAGTCGAGCTGGCCAAGCAACTGGAAAGGTTTGGGAAGGACCACGACAATGAAAATATTCGGCAGGACATGATGGCTGCTGTGGCAAGGCTGGAAGTGCTCAAAGACTCACTGTCGGGATGGCTTCAGCAGTCGCAGACTGATTCGGTCTACTGGCTTGAGAGAGTGGCTGGACGATTTGGTATCCGGTTTTCGTTGCGGTCATCCCCTATCGACGTCGGTCCCGCGATCCGTCGAATGCTCTTCGATCAGCCACGTCCGGTCATCCTGACCAGTGCGACTTTGGCGACTGGACGCGATCGAGGCTTTGAATTTTTTCAGCAGAGAATTGGTGCCACGGGCACCAGCACTCTGCAGGTCGGCAGTCCATTCGATTACCAGAGACAGGCTAGGTTGGTGCTGATCGAAGACATGCCCGATCCGTCATCGGAGGCGGCGGCCTATGAGGAAGCGCTGCCCGAAGTGCTGAGGCGCTGGATCAGCGTTACCGACGGGCACGCATTTGTCCTCTTCACCAGTTTTGATCTGCTCCGAAAGATGGTCCAGCGATTGACGCCGTGGATGGCGGAAAGATCGCTGGCCATCTATAGCCATGCTGATGGTGTTCCCCGCGGACAGCTTCTCGAACAGTTCAAGGCGAACCCCCGCGGGGTGCTCTTTGGGGCCGATAGTTTCTGGCAGGGAGTCGATGTTCCTGGGGAGGCGTTGAGGAACGTGGTGATCACCAAGCTACCATTCAGCGTTCCGGATCATCCGCTTCTGGAGGCAAGGCTGGATGCGATAAGGGAGGCGGGGGGCCAGCCATTCCGGGAGTATCAGCTTCCTGAAGCGGTCATTCGATTGCGCCAGGGTTTCGGGCGACTCATTCGGACCGGCACCGACCGCGGTTTGGTGGTGATCACCGATTCACGAATTGTTCGAAAGAGCTATGGACGCGCGTTCCTAGAGGCGCTGCCTGAATGCCCGATCGAGCGGCGGTCGATGGCCGACGAGGCAGCCTGGGGCTTTTGAACCCAAAAAAGAAGGGAGGATCCCGCTTGGGGTCCTCCCTTCTTGTCCCATGGTTCTCACCGAGACAGTACTTAGATCAGCAGATCGTCATCCAAACCCCGGAACAGTTCGTCCGACTTCTCTTGATGTTCGTCCTTTAGATCTTCCCAGGCTAGGTCATCCAGCAAGGCTTCAATCGCTTCCGTGCTGGAGTCGGGCCGATCCAGGCGTCCGTCGCGGTAGGACTGCATCGCGGGGACCGTGTACATCTTCTCGGTCGCCAGGGCGGCTTCGAGCAGTGACTGACGGAGGTCGCGAACGACTTGCGGTCCTACGGCTGAGACCATCTGAGCGGGCGAGACCATCGAGACAATCTGCACTGCCTCTCCTTCGCCTTCGCCATCCAGAGGCCCCTCGCCGTTGCCCATGAGGTTCAGGTAGTTGATCACCTGAAGTGCATCGGAAGGTTCCACCGAGTTGCTGCCGTTGACATCCAGGTATGGCGGCGGTGTGAATGAACCTGGCGGCAGTGGCCTTGGTCCATTGAGGTTCAGGTCATTGATGATCAGCAGGGCGTCGATCGGAGAGATAAAGCCGTCTCCATTGACGTCGAACCGATTGACCGGATTCTGATAAATCGTGTCGGTGACCTGGATGGTGACTTCCGCAACGTTGCTGAACGATCCCTCGTTGTCCTGGATGGTGTAGGCAAACTTCGCCGTCCCGACGAAATTGTTGCCCGGTGTGAATCGCACCACGCCATTGCCAAGGATCTGAACCGATCCCGAGGTGGGGAGAACAACGATCTGGACCGAGTTCGGATTGACCGTGCCGTCGAGATCGTAGTCATTGCGGATCAAATTGATGTCGACCGGCTGATTGACGCCTGTCAGCACCGCATCGTTGACCGCAACTGGTGGGTTATTGGTAGAGACGTAGACGAAGGCTTCGTTGCTCAGTGCACCGAAGATGTCCCTCACCCGATAGCTGAACGAGTCGTTCCCTCGGAAGCCAGTATTCGGGCGATACTCGACTCGTCCAGTCTGCAGGACCCGGACGGTGCCATTGATCGGCACAGCCCCAATGACGATTGTCTTCTCGTCGATGGGAGAATCGACGTCGGTATCATTGTCGAGGACCGGAAGGAGGTTTGCGGTGCCAGGAGAGACGACGAAGTTATCGTCGCGGGCGACGGGAGCATCATTCACACCAAGAACGGTGATCGAGACATTGGCCAGATCCGAAAGGGATCCGGCAAGATCGCGAGCCCTGTAGGTGAAGCGATCGACGACCGTTTCGCCTTCCTTGAGAGCCTGGATGCTGGTGACCGAGCGTGGATCGTAGCTGAAGGATCCGTCCGCATTCAAAACGACCGTGGCACCCAGAATGCTGGTAGCGCTAACTTGCACCGCAGTCAAAGCGTCGTTGGGAAGATCGACATCCAAGTCGTTCGCAAGGACTCCAGGCCGAGGGATTGTCAGCAGGTTGTCCTCGTTTGTCGAGAAGGAGTCATCGACCGCTACCGGTGCATCGTTGACAGGATCGATCGTGATTGTCAGGGTCTGCGTTACACTTCGATTCTGATTGGGCGCATTGCTTGGACCATTGTCGACTGCCGTCACATAAACCAGAGCGGTGCCATGCGCGTTGCTGGCTGGAGTGAAGCGGAGCGTGCCGTCTTCCCCAACCGTCGGCTGGATGCCGAAGAGGGGTGCGTTGTTGGTGGTTACCGAATACGTGACCACTTGAGCAGCTTCGTCCAGAGCTCGAGGCGGAGTCAGGAGCAGGCCGGCAGCGGCAGCCTTGTTGGTTGCCCAGGCTGCGGAATACGCACCGCTGTCTTCATTGACCCTCACGTTGGCACCTGCAGTGAACACCGGGGGATCGTTGACCGGGTTGATTTGAATCGTCAGCGTCACCTTGGCCGAACTGTTCTGGCT
>JBIINB010000244.1:0-3923 GCA_044337705.1 Pirellulaceae bacterium
GGCGCGGAGTCGTTGTGCCATCGCCAGTTGTTCGGATGAGACCACCGAATCCATCAGGCGGCTGAGACTTTTCAGCGGATCGATGGCTGGAAAGTGTCCTCGAGCGGCGAGGGAACGATCGAGTAGGAGGACGCCATCGAGGAGGCTGCGGAGATGGTCGGCAAGAGGTTCGTTGGGATCGTCTCCCTCGATCAAGACGGTGTAGAAGGCGGTGATCGTACCTTGGGGGCTGGTGCCGGCACGTTCCAGCAGTGTTGGCAGCATCGACAGGACGCTGGGTGGGTAGCCGCGCGCCATAGGTATCTCGCCAGCAGCCAAACCGATCTCCCGCTGCGCCATCGCTAGACGGGTCAGTGAATCGATCAAAAGCAGGACATGCTTTCCCTGATCGCGATATTGCTCGGCGATTGCCGTGGCCGACTTGGCAGCTCGCACTCGCTGGCAGGCCGACTGGTCGCTGGTCGCCACGACCGAGACGACTCGTTGCTGGGAATTGATCCCCAAATCCTGCTGCAGGAATTCCTTGACTTCTCGTCCCCTCTCCCCGATCAGTCCGATCACCACCACATCGGCGCGGACTCCGCGCGCCAGCATCCCCAGCAGGGTCGTCTTTCCGACGCCAGCACCTGCCAGAATGCCAACCCGCTGCCCTCTTCCGATGGTCTGGAGGGTATCGATCGCCCGAATCCCGGTCGCCAGGGGTTGGTCGATCACCGGCCGAAGCATCGGTGCCACGGGTGTCGATTCGATCGCGATCGGCGTAGTGTAAGAGGGTGCTGGAAAGCCATCCAGGGGGCGACCTGCGGGGTCGATGATGCGTCCCAGCAGGGAGGGGCAGAAGTCGACCGTCGGCTGGAATCGCCAGGGATGTACCGATTGTCCAGGCTGGATCCCCAACGGAGTTTCGCAGGGGCTCAGCAGCGTTTGATCCTGCTGGAAGCCGACAACCTCGGCTTCTAGCCACCGGTCGTGGCCCAAGTCGACTCGGCATACCGATCCGATTGGTGCGGGGAATCCTGAAGCGATGAGCAGATTACCTCGCACTGTTTCGATGGTGCCGTGGACCACCCAGGGATCGAGAGATCCGGCTTTCTGGAGCAGTCGAGCTGGATGATCCAGCATTTTCAGTAGCTGCTGGGAGAGCGAATGACGCTGAGAATGGACTGCAAGCGGCTCTGTCATCGCAGCGTATCCTTCAGCTGCCGGAGGATCGAATCCCATCGCAGGTCGATCCTCCCCTGCGAGTGCTCCAGCACCGCCTCGGTTGGTGCGATTTGGGGATCGGCAATCCAGCGCGTGACGCGAGGCCAAGAAGCACTCCCCTGCCCTGCCGCCTCCGAAGGAAGCTGCGCCAGCAGATCTGGGTGGACGTGGATCTCGACGACTGCCTCCTGAGGCAGTTGCCGCATCGCTCGGGCCAGCCAAGAAGAGATGAGGGCGGGGTCTTCCTGAAGCCGCAGGGGCACGAATTTTTCTGCGATGGCGATCGCTAGATCGGCGGTGTGCCGCGTCCACTCTTCGGCCCACTCCAAAACAGCTCGGTGGCACTCGCTTCGCAGCTGATCCAGCGAGTTGGCGACTGAATTTTGGTGCTGCTGCTGGAGCTGTTCCAGTTGGTCGGCTACGCGCCGATCGATCGTCTCTCCCGCCTCCGCCAGCGCATCGCGGAGGGCGTTATCACGAATCGCCTCTGCTTCGCTGCGAGCCTGCGCGAGAATCAGGTCTGCCTGTTCCTCTGCCTGGGCGATCGTTCGCCGCGATGCTTCCAGCATGTCCTCCCACTGGACCAGAGGTTCGTTTTCCGATGGCTGCACATCGTCTACGGAATCGCGTGGGGCGGCCGACGTTCGAATCGCCGAAGCCCCTTCGGAATCGGAAGACACCTGGGGATCAGGACGTTTGGCGTTTCGTTTGAAGAGGAGCGGCATGATCGAATAGTTCGCAGGGGAATGGTGATCCGAAGGAGCCAGCACAAGCGGTGGGCCATCGAAGGCAATTCGGGTGATCATCCAGTGGAAAGCGATTGATGAATCCAGGTAGCGATCTGTCCCTGTTCGAGTAGACGTTGAGCGACCTGGCCGATGCGATGGAGACTTTGGGGATCAGGTGGAAGTCCGTGCTGGGGAACGCTTCTCAGATACCGTTCCACCCGCTTGCCATCTTTGCGACGGAGGAAGCTGCGGATTCGATGAGCCAGCGGTGAGTCGGTGACCTGCAGAATCGCCAGGATGTCTTGAGGCTGACTGGCCTGGATCACTTCGAACAGATCGGGATCCGAAAGCGACAGCAGCTCGGTGAGCGGCATGGCAGCGGAATCCGAATCGAGGGGACTGTCGCCTGCGGTCGTCTGTCTGGATGGCGCGCCGGGGTGCCGATGACCTGGTAGCGGTTGGAAAGGGATCGTCGTCCGTTCTGGAGTGACCGACATCGCGGGAACGGCAGCTGGATCGAAGCCCGCATGTTGAGAAACCGCAGCGACAGATTGCTGAATTTCAGGGGTCGCGAAGGCCAGAAGCTGTTGGTAACACAGATCCCCTGGCGCGGGAGTGCTGGGGCTTGTTTCCAAGGGTTGTGATCCCGTCGCTTCGGTCGATTGAGGGGTGGCTGAATTCGAACGATCTGAAAGCTGCTGGGGAGCGGCTTCCGCAGGGCGTAATGCCTCAAAGAGCAAGCGAGCGGCATCCGGATGAGGCAGATCGGAATGGGGCAGACGATCCAACGCCTCGACCACAAGTTCCTTGGGAAGCTGGTGCAGAAGGTAGCCGCTTAGATGAGCCGGAAGGAGCCGCATGGTCGCTGAAACGATCCATGGAGGTTGCTGGGTCAATTCCCGAGCTAGCCACGGGAGATCCTCCTCCTTCCATCGAAAGTTGTCGGACGCAAGTTGGGGCGGTACGGCCGTCTGCGGCTCATCGGCCATCTGGCTGGGAATGCCTGGCTGGTGATGTTCGACAAGACCTGGCGGAATCGGACCAGGGGGCCGCAGTTCTTGGATGAAGGGATTGGTAGATGAGGTGGGCTGGAGTGCGGGTGGAGCTTGCAACGTTGGGTTAAGAGGTTCGGGCGAAGCCGAATCGGCCAGGGGGGTGAAGGCTCGCCATGCCTCCATCGCTTCCAATCGCTCTTGAGGACCTATTGGCCCCAAATGTGCCAACTCGCGCCGGATGGTCCTCGCCAGATCGGATGGAAGTGTGTGGAGAAGCTTGCGAGCTGTCTGAGGATCGAGAGCCCCGAGGACGATCGCAGCTTGGCGTAACGTCTGCTGGTTCATTCCATTCTCGGCCGCTTCTATCACCATGGGAATATTTGTGCGGATCGACGGGCAGCGGTAGCCGCCCCTGACCCAGTGGTGCGGACTTTAGCGATTCGCAGGCGACAGGTCCAGGTGGATTGCTCGACCAAGAAGCCGACCACAACTTGGCATGAAAGCCAACGGCCTATCAGGCTGCCCTGCGAATCCAGTGCTCCATGGAACTCGCTGCCATCTGGGGGTTCTGGCTAGCCCAGTCGAGAAGTGACAGGTTGGGCGACTCCTTGGCGGCCTCTTCGAATCGGTCATCGCCGCGGCGAGTGGTGGTCGGCGAGTCCGCCGGGACAGCAGAGACGGCCGAAGTGTCTTCCACCAGGGGACGCGGGATGGAAGGCAGCCGTTGGACGGTGGACGGGGCAAGCCAATGCCGAATCATCCAGCCAGCCCCGGCTGCAGCAGCGGCGATGGCAAGCCACAGCGGGAGCGAGTCTTCCGCAGGACGATCTGCCCGCCGATCTTTCGTCGGGTCCACGTCCAGATCCGCAAGTGCAGAAGGACCTGGCGGGTAATCGACTAGGGTGATCTGGATGTTGGACGGTTGGGTGGATGCTTCGTCGAACAGGCCCATCAGCAGCGATCGGACTTTGGCGTGAAGCGGATTGGCGACCGCTTC
>JBIINB010000245.1:0-3892 GCA_044337705.1 Pirellulaceae bacterium
ATCCGATGGAAGGTCGTGACGGCACAGTTCCAGTGCCGCGCGAAGGGCGTGGATGCCGGGAGTGTTGAGCGTCCCGGAGCGGAGGTTGAATTGCTGTCCACCGCCGATGATTTGAGGCAACAGGCGGACCAGTCGAGGGCGCTGGCGTACATAAAGGGCTCCGATTCCCTTTGGGGCGTAGGCTTTGTGACCCGAGAAGCTCAGCAGGTCGACCCCCAGCGACTGGACATCCAGTGGCATGCGACCCAGGCACTGCGCGGCATCGGTGTGCAAGAGCGCGCCGACGCTGCGGCAATGGTCGGCAAGTTCCGCGATCGGCTGGATCACTCCGACTTCATTGTTCGCAAGCATCACACTGACCAGCGCCGTCTGGTCGTCGATCTGCTTGCGCGCCTCTTCCAGAATGATCTGGCCCCAGCGGGGGTCAGTGCGCGAGTGGATCGGAAGCCACTGGATCTCAAATCCGTGAGTCGCAAGGCGTTGGATCGGATCGATCACCGCCCGATGTTCGGTGATCACCGAAATCACCTTGCGTCGTTTCTGTCGTGGGTGAAGGCAGGCCCCGAGGATCGCCAGATTGTTGCTTTCAGTAGCGCCGCTGGTGATCACCAGTTCTTCAGGATGAGCCCCCAGCATGGAGGCGATCGCGCCGATCGCCTCACTGGTCTGCTGGCCCACCCATCGGCCCGCCTCATGCGTTGTGCTCCCTGCATTGGCGAAGTGTTCGGTCAGCCAGGGAAGCATGCTCTGGAGGACCCGGGAATCGACCGGGGTGGTGGCGTGATGATCAAGGTAGATCATGGTTGGATCGGGGCAATTTCGATCGCGAATTCTTCAGGCCAAAGTCCGACTCTATCACACGATCTTTCAGTTTAGCAGAATCCTTCGATCCCTGAGCGTCTCGCCCCATTCCACTGGACGACTCCTGCTCCAACTCCTACTCCTACTCCTACTCCTACTCCTGCAGGAGTTTTCATCTTTCATCGTTTCCCGGTCGACTGGTTTTTTCGAGGAATCGATGAAACGCAACCGTGCCCAAGGACTGACCGACCTGTCTGACTTTACGACCGCTTCCAACACCCTGCTTCACGCACCCTGCGGGCCAGGTAGCTGATATACTCTCGCGATGGCGTGGCCGGATGGGAAATCTCGACTCGTGTGGAATATCGATTCATGGATGGCGATTCACAAACCGGTTCGAAGCAAATCGCTTCCTGGTCGCAGGGGCAGGTGGAGTCGATGCGCGATCAGACGCTGGCGCAGATGCGTTTTGCGCGAGACTACACCTTGCAGTTGATCGAAGCGATACCCGGGGAGCTCTGGACCGCTCAACCATCGGGAACGACGACGCACTTGGCTTGGCAGGTGGGGCACCTGGCTGTTTCGCAGTACGGTCTGATGCTGTTTCGGCAGCGGGGGCGAGGCGAAGGGGATTTGGAGTTGATGCCGGGTTGGCTGCGGAAGAAGTATGGAAGGGGGACTCAGCCCCCTGAACCGTCGCAGTGCGAGTCGCGTGAGGCGCTGCTGGAGATGCTGGGGCGGATCGACGAGGCGGCGCATCGGGAAGCGACCCGATGGGACTGGCGGCAGTTTCTGGAGCCGACCGACATGCCCTTTGCAGCATGGCCGATCAAGCTGGGGGCGTTTCTCTTCTGTCCGCTCCATGAATCGATTCATGCCGGCCAGATCGGACTGTTGCGACGATTGCTGGGATTGGAACCGGTCCGCTGAATGCTACCGACGAGTGGAAGGTAGCCGGGGTCCAGGGGAGGCATGTTGAATGGATTTTGTGGCAATCGATTTCGAGACGGCCAATCAACGTCCTGACAGCCCGTGCCAGCTGGCGGTGGTCGACGTGCAGGGAGGGGAGATTCGGGCAGAACAGTGTTGGCTGATTCGGCCTCGATCGATGGATTTCAGTCCCCATTGCATTGCCGTCCATGGGATTCACCCGCATCAGGTAGCAGGGGAGCCCCAGTGGGATCAGCTGTGGGGCCAGATCGCACCGTGGCTTGAGGGACGCGTGCTGATTGCGCATAACGCATCTTTCGACATGCGGGTGCTCAGTGAGACGCTGGCTACCTACGACCTGGCCTGTCCGGATCTCGATTACAGCTGCACCCGCTTGATCGCCAGGCGAACGTGGCCCGAGGAGCATGGGTATGGCCTGAGTTCGATAGCAGAGCGGTTGGGGATCGTGTTTCGGCATCATGATGCACTGGAAGATGCCAGAACCTGTGCCCGGGTGGCGCTGGAAGCTGCGGCAAAGACTGGCTGCCAGACCTTCGGGCATCTCGAGCAGCAATTGGGGATCACGCGCGGCCGATTGCGGCTGGGACAGTTGATTGGTCCGCGGACGATGCGCAGAAAGAAGGTGGCATGCGAACTGGAGGAGTCGTCTACGGCACCGGCACAGCGTCGTCGGACGAACAGGGCCCGCGCCGTCGACCAGCTGGCCGAGCTGGACGGGTGGCTGCGGCTGCTTCAGGGATCCCGTCCTTTGGAGGGAAAGTCGGTCGCGTTGATCGGAACGCTTTTTGGCATGCCGATCGAAGAGTCGTTGCTGCTTCTGGAGGCGATGGGAGCCACCGTGCAGGGACAGCAAAATCTAATGACAGATCTGGTGATTCTGGGGCAGGCAGCACTCTCTTCATCCTGTCGGGCCGACCAGCCACTGGGCATCGCCCAGCTGACTCAGGCCACCAAGCGCCAAGCCGATGGCCAGCCGATCAAGATCCTCAGCCAGCGGCAGCTTTTGGCGTGGATCCCCGGCGGAATGGACCGAGTCCGGGAACTGACCGGCAGCTGACATCCTCCGGTGGGGGCCAATTCTTCGCTCCTTCCCAATTTGACTGGTGCTCAATATTCTAACGATCATTAGAATATAGGCCAGCATCGCTTGGAGCATCCATCGGATCAACTCCTATTGGTTCTCGTCCCCCCAATCACCCCGAATGTTACTTTGGCCCTGGCATCCATGCCTATTTGCAAGTCGAGTCCCTTTCCTGGTGGTCGGCGGGGGCTGAGTATCGGACGAGCGAAACGTTAGAATCAGAGTGTGTAGGGTGGAGCTGATTGTTGGAGGTAGACAGGCGAAGGAGTGGGGAGATGGGGGCGATTGGAGCGATGTTGGCCGATGCGGCAGGGGTAGCGGCAAGGTATCAGGCGAGGCTGACAGCCGATATTCCGGCCGAGCGATTCGGGAGGCTGGTTGAATCGTCGGGAGGTCTGGTGCAGTCGAACCACCCCGCTTTTGTTGTCGGCCATCTGGCGCTTTACCCTGCCAAGGTGCTGGAGGTACTGCGACTGGATCCGACGCCGGTGGCAGTGCCCGAGGAGTTCTTGCCTTTATTTTCGAAGGATGCATCTTGCCAGGACGATTCCGATGGAACTCTCTATCCGAACAAGGAGCGATTGGTGAAGGTGTATCAGCATGTTTACGGGCACGTGCTGGAAGCGATCCGCCATGTCGACGATGCCCTCTTTCTTTCCGAGAATCCAATTGAAGGTCCGCTGAAAAAAGTCTGTCCTACGATCGGTTCTATGGTTGGTTTTTATCTGGATGGGCACGTCATGATGCATCTGGGGCAGCTATCGGCCTGGCGCCGCTTCGAAGGAATGGCTCCAGCATGACCGGCCACATTGGCTTAAGGCAGGTCAGTCGATTCGTCGGATGATCTGGTGGGCCGGGTAGCGCACTTTCTTCATCGCCGCGTAGCGATCGGACGTGTCGCGGTATCCCGCTGCGCAAGCGACTACCGTTTGAAATCCTTCGGCAGGGATCCCCAGCAACTGGTCGTACTCGCGCGAATCGATGCCTTCCATCGGACATGTATCGATGCCCAGCAGAGCGGCCGCTGTCATGAACTGGCCCAGAGCGATGTAGACCTGT
>JBIINB010000031.1:0-39205 GCA_044337705.1 Pirellulaceae bacterium
GCCGTACACACCCCAACTCAAAAAGGTCATGGCGGTAAACAGCAGGGCCATCGGCAGATTCAGCATGACTCCCTCGCGCTCGCTCTCATTCGTGACCGAAACTGGGCAGCCTCAATACGCTGCATTCGCCCCATTGTAAACCAGCAGCCCGATCTTGTCAGAGGCTACATCCCTCGCGTCACAAGGCACGCAACCGGATCACTCGTGACGCAGCGCCTCAATGGGGTTCATCTTGGCCGCGCGAATCGCCGGGTAGATTCCAAAAATGATTCCGACCAAGAGTGAAATCCCCAAAGCCGCAGGAATCGACTCCGGCACAATCTTCGGGCTGACCTCCCGCACCACTTCCGGAAGGGCATTCATCGTGTCGGGAAAATACTCGAAGGCCATTTTCCGAACACCACGAACCGCTGGACCGCAAAGCAGACCGAAAAGAATTCCGGTGATCCCCCCAACGATGCTCAGCACACTGGTCTCCACCAGAAACTGACGAACAATATCCGATTGCTTGGCCCCAAGAGCCCGCCGAATCCCGATCTCCCGCGTTCGCTCGGTCACCGTCGCCAGCATGATATTCATGATGCCGATCCCGCCAACCAGCAGTGAAATCGCAGCGATCAGGCCCATGAAGACCATGAACATCATCTTGGTCGTCTCCGCCTGCTCCAGGAGTTCCAGCGGCACCACCACGGCGACATCTTCCATTTTGTCGTGGGAGCTGAGCGCCGATTCAATCACTGAAGCCGTCCGCTTGACGTCGGAGATCTCTTTGACTCGCATCGTGATCTGATTGAGCTCCAGCATCTCCCCTTCAAACGAACCGCCACGCCGCGAGACGACGGTATCTCCAATCCTCTGCTGAAGGGTATTGATGGGAATGTAAATGTCGCTGGAGTAGTCCTGCGAAGAGAGCGATCCACCAATAGCCGCCGATGCATTGCGATGTTCGAGAACGCCCACGACCAAGTAGAAATCCTGATTCTCGGGCATGTAGATCCTCTTGCCGATCGGATCTTCGTACGGAAATAACCGTTCCGCCACCTTGGCAGCGATAACGCAATGGCTGTCGCGTGCGAAATTCTCCGCATCGGTCAGAAAATGCCCGCGGTTGACCTTCAAGCGATTCACGTCGGCATATTCGGGAGTGCAACCTACCAACCTGCCGTCGATCACACGATCGCGATACTGAAACTGTCGCCGAATCTCTCGAATCGGCAGGGCACTGCGCAGCGTCGGAAGGCTGGCGGTGAGCACTTCGTACTCTTCTCGCGTCAGACCGTAGGGAGTCACACCCTGGGGGTTGAGCTTTTCGCTAGGCGGCTTGACGCTGCGCACGATGATCGTATCGGCCCCCAGACTCTCGATCTGCTTCTGGGCTTCATCGCCAATCCCTTTGCTGATCGCAAGCAGCCAGATCACGCTGGCCACGCCGATGAAAATTCCCAGAACAGTCAGCAGCGACCTCATCGGGTGCAACCACAGACTCTTGATCCCCAGCTCGATCGTTCTCAGCCAAATCATCGGCTCACTATCCTTCCGCAGGCAAGTTGGCCACCGCATGGTCGGCCGCCTCGCGGCGCGAAGCTTCGGTGTTCTGCCTGTCCCATTGCACCATGCCGTCCTTCAGTCGCACCACACGCTTGGCCCGCTTGGAGACCTCGTCTTCGTGAGTCACCAGAATGATCGTACGGCCTTCATTATTCAGTCGCTCAAAGAGCTGCAGGATTTCCTCAGTGGTGCGGGAGTCCAGGTTCCCCGTCGGTTCGTCGGCCAAAATGAAAAAGGGGTCATTGATAAGCGACCTAGCGATCGCCACGCGCTGCTGCTGACCACCGCTGAGCTGCATCGGACGGTGATCCAATCGCTCGCCCAAGCCGACCATCTTGGCCAATTCCATCGATCTGGCGATTTCCTTCGCCCCCAGCTTGCCCTGATAGAAGAGCGGCACCTGAATATTCTCGACCACGGTCAGCTGCTGAATGAGGTTGTACGACTGAAAGACAAACCCAATCCTTTTGCTTCGGACATCGGCCAGCTGGTCGTCGGTCATTCTCGCCACATCGTCGGTACCCAGGTACAAAGAGCCTGAAGTTGGCTGGTCGAGGCATCCAAGCAGATTCAGCAGCGTGCTTTTCCCCGACCCCGAAGGCCCCATGATCGCCACATAGTCACCCTCGGGAACTTCAAACGTTACCCCCCGCAGGGCGCGCACCGTCTCTCCCTTGAGCACATACTCCTTCTTCAGATCTTTCGCCGCGCAGGCCATCTTCACTTGCACGGGCGATCCGGATTCACGACGGACATCAACCACCACCAGGACCTCCCGGGCCGCGCCCGCCACCAGCCCCCGCCTGATCCATACGCTTCTTGATCGCAGCAGCCATCTCCGATCGATCGATCGCGCCATCCTTGTTGGTGTCGGTCTCGTCGAAGCCCCGCTTGAGCATCTCACTCCCCTCGGCTTCTTCCTTGGAGATCTTGCCGTCGCTGTTGGTATCCGATCGCTGCATCGCCATGCCGGCGATCGCATCAGGAGACATCGCCGGTCCACCAGCGCCTGGCCCACCAGGTCCCCCCGCACCGCGTCCACCCGCACTACCAGCACCAGCACCGCCGGGACCGCGTCCCGCGCCGCCAGGTCCACCTGCCGCAGCAGCTCCACCGGGCGCTCCACCGGCGGCCGGCGCGGCAGCCGCCGCTTTGCTCATCTCCGAAATTTTCTTCCGTTCCTCCTCCGATTCCTCAATCTCTGGAAGGTCCATCAAGTCGAGATGATTGCGGGGATTGAGCACCACCTGCTCCCCTTCGGCCAACCCCTTTAGAACCGTCACATTCTTATCGTTGGTCGCACCGACTTGGATCTCGCGAGTCTCCCAGCCTGCCCCCTTGGGTACCAGGACGAAGTAGTGACCCTTCATTTCGTAGACTCCCAGCACCGGAATCTGCAGCGCATCGTCGATCTGCTCGACAAAGATTCTCACCTCGGCTGTCATCCCGGTCCGAATCGTTTCCGGCGGCTGGCTGATCTTCACGTAGGTGGCATAGTCTTTGACCGCCGAGCTGAACCAGCTCCCCGGTTCGGCGTACTTGTTGACCTTCGTCACCTGTCCCAACAGATCGCCTTGAACGGCGTTGACTTTGATTTTGGAGGGCATGCCTTCACGCACGAGCGTGATCCGCGATTCGTTGATCTTTGCTTTCACCTGCATCTGCGTCGGATCGGGCAGAACGATGATCGTCTGCTGCTCCCGCACAATCGCCCCCGCCTCCACGACAAACTCGGATCCGCCGCGTGAGCTGAACTTGTTGGCGTAGACCACCTGGCCATCGGTGGGTGAGCGAATGGTGCAGGCTTCGATCTGCGACTGAATTTCCGCCAGCTTGCTCTTCTCTTCCTCCAGCGTATTTTTGTCCGAATCCAGCTTGGCCTTCTTCGTTTCGATATCGCTGTCGAACTGCACCAACATCTTCGCCTTGGTCAACTCATCGAGCACTTTCAGGCGCCCCTCGGCCGCATCCAGCTTGTTTCTCGCGTTCTGCACCGCAAACTGCTCCGCCTCAATCTGCAACGACTTGAGCGTTCCCTTGGCCGCCAAGCGCTCGGCGCTGGCCAAACTCAATTCGGCTTTCCGCAGATCCTGCTCCGCAACCGCAATCTCGCTGAGGATCGCTTTGCGTTCGGTGAGATAGGTTCCTTCGAGATACTCTTGGCGAGCGATGATGGCCTGCTTGACGGCCGCCTCAGAGCTGATCACTAGGGCCTCGGCAGCGCTCAGCGTGATCCGCTGGCTCTTGAGGTCATTTTCCAGTTGCGAGCTATCCAGCTTGACCAGCTCTTCCCCATTCTTTACGTAGGTCCCTTCATCGATCACCCAGAGGATCGGTGTGCCACTGGTCCCTTTCCCTTTGACTTCGCATTTGACCTCGACATTGCTGCTACTCTCGATCTCCCCCTGCTCCAGGACGATATGATCGAAAGGCCCTCGCATCACCGCTTGCAGCACAGGTTGGTTGCTGGGGCTGGTCGCTTTAGCTTCCCGGTAACGCCAGTAGGCATAGCCCGAGGAACCGAGAATGCCGATCAGCAGCAGAACCAGCCAAAGGATCCCCCCACTTCGAGACGGCAGTCTCCGAAGCGGCTGACGGTAGCAGCGGTGGGACAGGAGGGTCGAGCTTCGTTGCATGGCGGACTTCATCGAAAAATTCCTCGGGGGAAGCAGCGTCCTGACGGCGGTCGCTTTCCTGCTTTAGCAGGAACGAACATAGGTGGGACCAACGGGGTATCGTAGGCGGGACAGCAAATGGAGGGATGGTCAGATTGTCGAAACCACCTCGCCACCAGCAATCCTACTAATATAGGGAACCCCTACGAGCCCTCGAAGGCCCGGTCGGAGGCCGAAATTGGCTGGAAACAGCCGGAAAAAGCTGTTTCCTCCGATCTCCGAGCCACTTGCCGACCCGACGCCTCATTTTCTATTTCGGCGATTCGACCCGCAAAACCGTAACAGATTCACATCCGAGCCAAGACTCCACTGTTTTTTTCGTCCGTCGAAATAGCGAGAGCGGCGGGAGGAACAAAGGGTCGAACCCGACAGGAGATGGCTGGCGTTGAGTTGTCTCCCTGCGAGCGGCAGACGTAAGTCCGTTGTTCAGGCCCGCGAGCGGGGGACGTGAGTCCCCTGTTTCGAGCGTCGTGCGCTAGGCAGTTAAGACATAGGAACAGTGGGCTGACGCCCACCGCTCGCCAAAAATACTCGCCAAAAATACTGGGCAAAGGATGCTTGCCGAAGGATGCCAACGCGCGGCCAAGCGGCTTGAAGAAGATCGCTCATTCATCGCGGCCCGATGAATTCGCTCATTCTGCAGAAGTGGTGGCTCTTTCTGAAGATGCCATAGTAGCGGAGGAGGGATTCGAACCCCCGACACGCGGATTATGATTCCGCTGCTCTAACCGACTGAGCTACTCCGCCATTGTCCAAGGCCAATGCCTTTTGCATGCCACGTAAACCGCATTGCGACGACGCGTCAAGCTAGTCCTTTAGTATCGCTTCCCTTGCCAAACTGGCAAGCCACCCTCTGCCGACATCGGCTCAATTCCCTGAAAAACGGCTACTTCCCGACCTGGGCGTCCGAGGCAACGGGGCGATCCAACCGGCAGAACTCGGTTGATCCCTAAAATATTTCGATTCGCTCCCCCCGCCGGAGTTCGCTGGAGTCACGAAGGAACCAGGGCCGGTCCCTGGACTGGCAGCGGAACTTCTTCCGGAAACCTGAGGAAAAACCTGCCCGGGCGTCTGGCCGGGAATCTGACCGCGACTGCGCGCATCGGTCACCACGGTGGCCGTCGGCCCTGCGATCAGAGGTTCTTCCGCGACCGCCGTTCGCACCACGCCGCTCGATCCTGCCGCTGCGTCCTGGTCATCGAATACCGACTGCGATTCGGATTCTAGTTCTGCGGGGTACGAATGGCCAGCATACGAACGACTGGCAGCGACCGAACCAGCCTGAGTCACTCGCCCACGCTCCAGTGGACTCCGCGGCTTGGGCCTGGGCCGACCAGGCTGAATCCCCATCAGACTCCCTGGTGCCACTGCACCTCCCACCGTCCGCTCGATCCCACCTCGCCTCTCCTGCGACTCCATCGCTTCCGGTCCTTCCATACCACCAGATGTCGAACCGAGCGGGGGAACCCCAATCGCTTCCCTTAGTCTGGAACCCGGCTCCGACGGCGGAAGTGGAGGTGGCATTCGATCCGAATCGATACGTCCCTCCTCCTGCAACCCTTTTCTCGCGCCACCACTTGCCGGCTGCATTCTTCGCTGGAAGCTGGGTGGCAAATCGATCGTGGATGAAGAGCGCCGGGGAATAGCACCTTCCATTAAATTCGCTTCTCCCCTGACTGCCCCATCTTTTGCGGATGGTGCCTGCGGCTCGATGTAGCTGGCTGACTGCACCGGGGAACTTGCAGATGAATTACCTAAAGCCTTTTTAGCCACCTGATCCGATGGACTGCCGGGCTGGTTCTTCGGTTCGCTGACTCCCGGGAGCAGTTTCGTCGTCGGCTCGGAAATCACCACCCCCCCTTCGGTCCCTTCGAACCGAGCGACGATGCTGAGATTCCTCACCGGTCCGCCCACCTGATCCCAAGGGATCCAGATGCTGTAGCTTGGCCCCATCGTCGAATGACTGAGGTGCGATTTGAACTGCTCGGCTGTGAACAGATACTTTTTCTCCGGCTGCGGCGATCCTGGATCGACCGTGTCGGCATCGAACACATAGACCGCCAGTCCGCCATCCACTTCAATCGCCTCGGGGGACTGATCCTTGTAGAAAAAGATTCTCCCGCCAAATCCTCTGACCCCTGGCTTGCCGGGTTGGTGAAGTACCGTATCGCTCCACACTGGCAGCATCCGTTCGGGGCGTTCGGCTTTTTCCTTTTTCTTCCATGGCCATGTCGTCAGCTTTTTATCGGGGGTCCACTGGCAACCAGCCATCATCCCCAGCCAGACGATCATCAGCATTGGAAGAAACAGCTTCATCATACCCCTTGCCAGCGCAGAAAAACCATCTTCTGGAGGTCTCATCGCCTGCCTCCTTCGTTCGATTCGGGCCAATTGGGCCGCGGCGCTTCGCGGACAGGAGCTCGCCGCGTTCCTTCAACGCCTGAAGGGAGCGGATCGGTTTGCGGCAGCGTCGACTCGACCGGAGGAGGCAGTTCCTGCGTATCGGGCTCAATCACCCTGGCCGGAGGCAGGGATCGCCGAGGCACCTGTGGTGGCGGTGTGATCGGCACCTGCCCCGTCTCCCGCTCGTAGTAGACCCCACCCTCCTGCGGATGCTCGGGCACCGCAGGATACTTCTGCCAATCTTCCCGTTCCTGCAGTTCGATTGGGCTTTCGGAGAGTTCGCCATCCGGTCCGGCGGGGATCAGGGAACGGATGCCGCGAGGGTCGTCATCGGGATAGACCACTGGCACGTTCGATTCATCGGTCATCATCCCCCACTGCATCGGCACCTGGATGTCCCCATGGATGTCAAACACATCGGCCGCACACCAGCTCATCCTGGCCGTCTCCACCTGCTTCAGGCGTTCCATATCGCCGGGGCTTCGGACGACGTGAGGCGTCAGGATGATCAGCAGTTCGGTTCGCTTGGTTTCTACCTGGTCGTATCGGAAGAGATACTTGACGATCGGAATGTCGCCCAGGAAAGGCACCTTGCGATGTCGCTCCCGAGTGCTCTTGGTGATCAGACCACCCAGAATGATCGTCTCCCCATCGGCAGCCAGAACGGTCGCCTGCGCGGTGGTGGTATCGACCCGTGGAGATCGGATGATGGTGCCATTGTTGGCGACCGAAACAGGAATCCCTTCGGTCTCTGGACCAAGGCTTGATTTCTCCGCGTCGATCTCCATCACCACATTGCCTTCCGGCGAGATGCGTGGCGTGACTCCGATAATGAGACCGACATTTTCTAGCGCGATATTGTTCTGCTGGCCGTTCTGATTGACGATGGAGCCGATGATGCGGGGGACGCGTTGCCCGACCTGAATGAAAGCAGGCTGGTTATCGAGCGTTAGGACCTGGGGACGGCTGAGAACTTCCATGCGACGCGTCTCTTGCAGAGCGCGAAGGAGGAACGACACATTGCGGCTGGACGCTGATAGCACCAGCCCGCCAAACCCCAGTTCGTTGTTTACCCTGCCCAGCGAGAAACTGCTCAGCGCCTGCTCGCCCACCTTCTCCGACTGCGCCAGGGCGTTGGCGCTTCCGCTGTTGCCGAGGGGGTTGTTGTTGAAGTCAAATCCCGGCTCGTTGGTGGCTGCAACGATATTGTCCTGAGTCGTCGTGACGACACCTGAGGGGGTCGAGACATTGGTGGTGGTGGTGGTCGTGATCAGGTCGCCCAGCAGGCTTCGGTCGAACAGAACGGAATCCTGGACTCCTATTTCCACCCCGAACTCATCGAAATCCCCCAGCGTCACTTCGGCGATCATCACCTGGATCATCACCTGGGGTGGTTGTTCATCCAGCTTCTGGATCAGCTCGAGGATCTCCCCGAAATAGCGCGGTGTCGCGCTCAAAATCAGTTTGTTCGCCACCGGCTCCGGAACCACGATCACCTCCCGCTCCAACTGCTCGAACGGATTGGCAGTTCCGGGGGCTGCGGTTTCGAGGATCCGCTGGTTGCGAAGAAAGTCATTGATCGCCAGAGCGACATCGAGGGCAGGGGAGTTTTTTAGCTGATAGATGGTGCTTTTGCGCTGGGCACTGCCTGCTTCGTCCAGTCGCGTCAGGAGCGCTTCGACGATCCGCAGATCTCCTTCCGATCCGGTCGCGACGATATTGTTTCCGCGTGTGTCGACCGTGAACCGCAGAGCGGCAAGAGACGATTCCCCTGGAGCGCTTCCCAGCTGGACGTCGCTGGCATCGCCGGTCTGGCTTGGCAGAAGCGATCGCAGTGTTTCCACCAGGGAGGCAGCGTCGCCGTTTTCGATCGGAAAGATTTTGATCTTGGCAACCATGCCAGGGGTATCCAGCTGGCCAATCAGCTGCGCGATCAGCTCAAAGCTCTCCGATGGCCCGGTGACGATGACCGAGTTGTTGCGTTCGTTGACCGTCACCTGAAGGTCATCGAGAATACCTGAGGCGGCCAGCGACTGACCATCCTCACCGATCAACTCCAGACCGGCATTGCGATC
Source organism: Pirellulaceae bacterium (assembly GCA_044337705.1). GTDB lineage: Bacteria > Planctomycetota > Planctomycetia > Pirellulales > Pirellulaceae > JBEISR01. The sequence continues at coordinate 8,702 of JBIINB010000031.1, forward strand.
GCCGGTGCCTGGATTCTGAATGGCATCTCGCAGCGTGGCGGCTACATCGGCAGCCAGGCTGTTCTCGATTGGAAAGACCTGGACCCGCTGCATCGCACTAGATTGTGGGACGTCGAGTTTTTCGATCAGCAAACGGATCTCTTCCAAGTCGCGGGGCGCAGCGTAGACGACCAGGGAATTGGTTCGGGCATCGATGGTGGAAAGAATGACCGGACCCAGACCTTGTCGTGTCGCAAAGAAGCTCTGCAAGCTGGTCTGCAAGGCAGAAGCCTTGGCATGCTTCAGGCGAAAGACCTCCAGTTGCGTTTCCGGTTCCACCGGCTGATCCAGTTTGGAAACCAGCTCCCGCAGCGCCTTGAGCGCCTCCCCCCATCCAATCAGAAGAATGGCGTTGGGTTTGGCCAGCGGGGTCGCGAAGGCGCGGCCCTGGAGGCCACCGGTCAGATCGTCCTGCGTCGTTGTGATGATCGTTGCGACGCGGGAGGCATTGGCATGCTCCAGCGGTACCACGGCAATCTCCGGCCGCGTCCCCTCTCCGACCTGCTCCAGCTGCTTGATGATTTCGGCCAGCTGATCCAGCTCTTCGTTGCGGCCACGAAGAATCATCGCATCCAGTTCGGGGAGCGTTTCGATCTGCACCCCTTCGAACTGACTGCCACGCGCTCCAGGGGGAGACGCTGGTTCCGTCTTTTCCTCCGGGCTCGACGGGGCTGCATTGGCCGTTGGAACACTGGCTGGGGCGTCCTGATAAGTGGCAGGCTGAACCAGGGAAGTGTTCGTATTTCCGGAAGATGGCAGAAAGGCCCCCGAAGCGATCGATCGGGTTTGTTCGACAATCGCCTGGATGGCCGATGCGGAGTCGACTGAGCCGCGGACGAGGCGCTGCTGAGCGGTGGTGGGCCCGGCGACGGTGGATCGGGAAAACTCGAGTATCAGACGCTGCAGCTGGGTGGCCGAGCTAGCCGGGCAGCTCCATAGCAGCATCTGTCGTGATGGATCCCAGTGGAGTGCGATCTGGTTGCCTCGCGAATCCGCCAGTGCGGCAGCCCGCCCCCCCTCCTGAATGTGCCATCGATCTCCAAAGAGTCGATGCAGGTCACGCTGCAAAAGCGGCCACCGTTCGGCAGGCATCGGTAGCGAGGTTTGGATCCAGGGGACATTGGCCCCATTAGCTGCGGCTGCGCCACGCGACCCGACGGCCAACTCGACCGCGTTCGCTTGGCCTTGCTGCCCATTTACTGTGGCTTCGGAAACCGGCGGCCAACTGGCCTGAGCGACTTCGGGGGCCGGAAACGGTAGGGTAGCGCCAGACAGCGGTTGATCGGTGATGCGACTGGAAGGAGGGGAAGTGAGTTCCTGAAGGCGTTGGCGGATCTGGAGATGAAGCGATGCTGGGGCGCGGACGATCAACTGCCCGGAGGCGGAGTCGACGACCATGGCGACACCCTGAGGCGCAAGGTGCTGCTGGGTCCATTGGGCCAGATCGCGAAGCGGAGCGGGTGCGGCCATGTAGGTGCGCACCTCGGGCGATTCCATCTTCGAAGGTTCCGCACTTCCATCCGCTACAGCGGGCCGGTCTACCATCGGCAGCATCTTGGCAATCTGCCCAAGGACATCGGCTGGTCCGATCGCTTCCAGACGGCGGCTGGAGGGAACGATGATCCATTGCACGGAACTGCCAGGGGGCAGCAGAGGGGCCAAAAGGGAAGCCGCCTGATCGGCGGTCTTGTGCTGAAGATCAAAGGCCTGACGCTGCAAAGCCGCTGGAGCTGCTCCAGGAATCGCAGGGTTGGATTGCCAAGCCATCACAATCAACGGCTGCCACGCAAAAAGCATCCACCACCCCAGTGCACACTGGCTGATGAGCCAGCGACCTGAACGCGATCGATGAGAGTCGGTTTTGCTCACGACTTGCACTCTTTCTAGATGGGACTCGTGACCCGAAGCTTGCTGGTGGTGGCGACAAGTCACCGCGCGCGAAACCTGCTGGGGTCTGTCCGACTGGATCGAATGAAGAAAGGCGGGGGCCGACATCGGCAAGTTCTCCATCCATCCAGCCTGAAGGGTCAGGACGCGGCAGCGGTGGTTGGACCGCCAGTGCGTGCCATAGGGTGCGGGATGGTCGCCGGCTTGGCGCCTACCGTTCCCAAAATCTCCTGGGTCAGCGCAAGATAATCCTCCGCTCCGTTGGACCCAGGTGCGTAGTCAAAGATGCTTTTGCCAAAGCTGGGAGCTTCGGCCAGGCGAATGTTTCTGCGGATGCGGGTCTTGAAGAACTGAGCTCCCGACCAGACACCTTGATGTTCGTGGTGCGCTGCAAAGAAGTCATCGACATCCTTGCTGACCTCTGCAGCAAGCCGCGTCGAGGATTCGTACATGCACAGGACGACGCCTGAGAGACGTAAGGCAGGATTCAGCCGCTTGGCGACCACCTCGATGGTCCGCAACAGCTTGCTGAGCCCATGGAGGGCGAGGAAATGGGGTTGCAACGGAAGGAAAACTTCCTGCACAGCCGTCAACGCATTGAGGGTGAGCACCCCCAGAGACGGAGGGCAGTCGAGGATCAGAAAGTCGAGCGGTTCGGGGTCGCGCGGCAGTTTGTCACGAAGGATCACCTCGCGGCCCACCTCCCCAGCCAACTCCAGCTCAGCTGCTGCCAGATCGAGATTGGCCGGAACAACCGAAAGATGGTCATTCACACGGACTCTCGCTTCCGCAATTCCGGTTTCTCCACAAAGCACTTCATACATCGTGGGCTGTGGTGGAAGCGGTTGGACCCCCAGATGCAGAGAAGCGTGAGCCTGAGGATCGAGGTCCATCAGGCAAACCTTCTTTCCCTGGGAGGCCAGTCCAGCGGCAAGGTTGACGGCGGTGGTGGTTTTCCCCACACCTCCCTTTTGATTGATCACAGCGATACGGCGCATAGGCCACTTCTCCCACTCGGCGACTCCCTGGTCAATTGCCCAACAGGTCAATCAACGACCGGTGCACGAGATGGGCTTATAGCAAAGCCGAGCGGATGGCTTCCAGGGCAATTCCCTGCCGTTCTCCCCTCAATTTCCACCAAATGGGGAAGGTTTTCTGATTCCGCGAAGGATCTCGAGATCTGATGGCGCTTGCGCAAGATGCTGGGGCACGGTCTGGCGCGAATCGACATCACGCCAGAACCGCTGCCTCAGTAAAGGATGTGCAGCGGTCACAGAAAGAACGACGCCCAAAGGGGGAAGGTGACGCGGATAGGCCCTTCTGGCCTTCGCAAGGGGCGATCCATCCGAAAGCATACCAAGATTACTTGGTCAATTCGCGGATTCGGAGGTTACGCCACCAGACCTTGTAAGGCCCCGTGCCTGCAGCGATTCCATGGACCTGCAGACCAATATGCCCCTTGGGATGTGTCTTGTAGATCTCCTCGTGGGTCAGGTCGGCGATGGGCTGGTCGTTGATGAAGGTGCGGATGTTTGGTCCCTTCGCGATGATGCGGTACCGATTCCACTGCCCATTGAGAATCGCTTGGTGGGAATGCTTTTCATCCTTGGGTTCGGGAGATAGCCATCCATAAGGAGTTGCCTCACCGTAGATATAACCCGCCTGCCCGGGGCTTGATTCAATCTCCACCTGTGGACCATGGAAACGACCGATCCCTTCAGTCCCTTCCGGTTTTTGACTGTAGCGAGCGACATCGTCGGCAGTCTTCTCGCGGGATCGAATCTGGACGCCCGAGTTGAGGGCATCGTCGACTTTGACCTCGAACTCCAGTTCAAAGTCTCCGTACTCCTTTTCGCTCATCAGGAATGAGTTGGGACTCCCTTCCTTGGTGGTCCCTTGAATCGCCCCGTCGACCACCTGGTAGTCGGCTTTACCATGAGCGGCTGGCCGCCAGCCTTTCAGGGAGCTTCCATCAAAGAGCGAAGTCCAGGGGCCCTGTGCCATGGTCGTTGCGGTCGAGCAAGCGATCAGGCTGAGTGCCAGGGCACCCCATGCAGCATGATTCAAAAACAGAGCGAAGCATTTCATCTCAAAATTCCTTTACTTAGGTAGGGAGGAAAGGCAGGAGGCGTGGAACGATCCCCGAGGAGAATCCGCCAGCGGCTCATTGCAGTCCGCGTCGACAGCCTGCAATCTACTTTTAATGGGACTGCTGGCAAGTTACCATGCACGGCAATGCGATCACCGATCGCTACGATTATCCTACCTGACGCGGATCGGCCGCGGCCATCCCCGCCATCCTTGAAAAGCCGCGATGGTGAATCGGCTGCAACGCCCCGCATCCTACCTTCCCTCATGCGATTTGCATTCTCAGGAGCCAGCTCAGATGAAGAAGGCCTATTCCAAGCCCAATCGCAACTCGACACGTCGTGGGCGTCGCGCGATTTTCATGGCTATCGCAGTCGGTGGAATCCTGGGGTCTAGTGTGGCGAGTCGCTTGGTGGGCCAGGATGCGAAACCGGCTGCACTGCGTCCGATGAAGGACCTGGATGCACATTTCCCTTTCCAAAATGTTCCGACCGATCGGGCAGCATGGGAGCAACGGGCCGAGGAACTGCGGCAGCAACTGCGAGTGACCTTGGGCCTGCATCCCATGCCGCGGCTACCGGAACTCAAGGCGACAATCCATTCGCCGCGCTCGATGGGGGACTATCAAGTCGAGAAGGTCTACTTTGAATCGATTCCAGGGCTGTTTGTCACCGGCACGCTGTATCGCCCCGTTGGGAAGTGGGAGGGGAAGCGGCCAGGGATCCTTTGTCCCCATGGTCACTGGCCCAATGGTCGGTTTCACGACCCAGCTCCCGCCGAGGTCAATCGCCAGTTGGCCAATGGCGAAGAGCGATTCGTGTCGGCGGCTCGCAATCCGATTCAGGCGCGTTGCGTGCAACTGGCGAGGATGGGCTGCGTCGTTTTTCAGTGGGATATGCTTGGGTACTGCGATTCCCAGCAGGTGCCAATGGAAAGGGCGCATGGATTTAAGTCACGCGGGGAAGTCGACGCGACCACGAAGGATGGCTGGGTGCTCTTCAGCCCCGAGGCAGAAGGGCATCATCAGTCGGTCATGGGCCTGCAAACGCTTCATTCGCTCCGCGCCGTAGATTTCATGCTGAGCCTTCCGGAGGTCGATCCGTCGAAGCTGGGGATCACAGGAGCCAGTGGTGGTGGAACACAGACGTTCATCGCAGCGGCCCTGGAACCCCGATTGCAGCTTGCGTTTCCTGCGGTGATGGTGAGCACCGGGATGCAGGGAGGTTGCACCTGCGAGAATGCTTCGGGACTAAGGGTCGATACGGGGAATGTCGAGATTGCGGCTCTGTTCGCACCCAAGCCGATGGGGCTGACAGCCGCCAATGATTGGACCAAGACCATGCCGGAGGATGGCTTCCCGGAATTGAAGAAGATCTACAGCCTCTACGATGCCGCCGACCGAGTCGCTCTTTTCCCCAGCCTCCATTACGGGCATAACTACAACCACGTCAGTCGCGTCAGCCTCTACAACTGGGTCAATCGCTTCTTTGGGCTTGGGATGCCTGAACCGGTTCTGGAGCGGGATTACAGCTTTCTTGGGAGAGATGATCTGACGGTGTGGGATGCCGAGCATCCGGAGCCTGCCAAGGGGATTGAGTCAGAACGAAAGATTCTCAAGTGGTGGCATGAAGAGTCGCAGCGGCAACTCACCGAATCGCATACGGCAAGCGGCGGCAAAAGGGATGCATCCTTGGTTGCCGAAGGATGGAACGCGATCCTTGCTCCAGTGGCACGCAGGGCGGCTGAATGGGGAAAAAATATCCGGAAAGAGAAAGAGCAGATTTCCGTTTCATGGGATGATGCGACGGTGGCATCGATCCAGCCGGGAAATGGAATCGATCTGGCAGCCCTTCCAAAAACGCTGAAAGTCCACGTAGGCGGCTCACCCGCGGGTGACTCCGATCCGGGAACATCGGTTCGCGTAGAGTGGCACCCACGCGGACTGGGCGTCGACGTCGATCCAGCTACCCAGAGGTGGACTCGTCAAGCTTTGGTAGCCAACCCGCGCCGATCGGCTGCGTACACCTACGGTTACTCTCCCTCGCTTCGCCTGCGTCAAGCCGCCGCTCTTGCTGCCCTGCTGCGATACCTGAAAGAGCAGGGGGTGGAGTCGATTGAATTGGTGGGTGAAGGGGAAGACGCATGGGTTTCCGCTGCGGTAGCTGCGATTGAAAACAGCCCGGTCGATTCCTTGCGTCTGACTCCGACCGAAACCACCGCAAGCCAGGGAGACGATGTCGACGATCCAGCTCTTGTCCCTGGGGCTCTCAAGTACGGTGACTTTTGGGGACTCCTTTCGGTGTCGCAAGCCGAGGGCATTCATCTGAACACCGCAAAGCTACCAGGATCAGAAGATCTCATCCGCAAGTGGAATGTGCGTCTCTCGAAGACTCCTTAAGCGAGCATTTCACCAACGCAACCATTTGGAATCCTTCCTTCCTCGCGTCTTGCCGTTTGCTCGGAAACAACAGCAGCACCGCAGATCTCGACCTTCAATGCCGTCATGGGGCAGGCTGGGACAGTTGTTCATAGAAACTCTGCAGGCGGCTTTCAACGGAATGCTGGCCGTCCGATCGCACAATGCTGTACCAACCCCCTTGTGGCGCGATACCGTCGGAGCAATCGGAAAAAATGACAGAGTCTGTTTGTAAAATCTGCCGATTTCGGTACTCTACGACTCCCCAAGTGAAAAGCTAGCGAATACTTCGAGAGATTCGATTAGGAAAAGCGGGATAGCGTTGGCGTCTCGGGCAGCCCCTTGGGATGTTTCAGAATGAGACGCGTGGTGGGACGGGGAGCCTTTGAGTGAATCTGGCTTGATTCGCCAACCGCGGCTTGGGTAAGATTCGCGGTGTTGGCGGATCGCCAGATTCGTAGGGACTCAAAGGCAATCCCTTGTCTCTGCCGGCGATTGACCCGCGTTCCGAAATCGAATCGAGTTTTTGGCACGCAGGTTGCATCTGTAACGATCGTCAGCAAAGGTCGACCGCTCGGCACGATGCCGCTAGTTTGGTTGCCTTTGGGTACAAGGATGTATCAACAGGTTGCGAGAGGGGCACTTCGAATGGAAATCAATGGAAATTTCGGGATTCACGGGGTTCATGGTGCTCGTCAGATTGGCAAGCTCTCGGCGACCGAGAACCAAGCAGTTCGCGCGACGGATTCGTCGGTAGCGGGCACCCCTTCGGATCAAGTCGACTTCTCTGCCGCTGCCCAGTCGATCGGTCAGGTGGCTGGTAGTGGTGCCATCGTCGATGGTGTACGCGTCGACAAGGTTGCTGCTCTCAAGGCACAGATCGCCGCAGGAACCTATGACACTCCAGAGCGAATGGCAGTTGCCTTGGATCGCATGCTGGATCAATGGGGCTGATCCCACGGCTTGAGTGAGTGTTTGGAAATCAACAAAGGAAGCCGCAGTACCGAGCTACTGCGGCTTTTTTAATGGACAGAAGAGCTGTGCACGGCGATCAACAGTAGCTCTCGGAAACTTCCGAATTTTTATCCGTGAGTGGTGATGCAGCCGATGGACCGCGGAGCGGTCCACTACTTTAGGAGATGCTTCTGGAGGATCTGATCGACTTTGGGTAGGTCGGTTTCCAGGAAGCCAGCTTGATGATAAAGAATCTGACCTTCGGGCCCTAGGATCAGCGTTCTTGGAATCAGGTCCTCTGCGAATCGATCAAAGATTTTCCGGTCCGGGTCAGCAACACCAGGAAAGGTGAACTGGTGCTTGGCGAAATGCTCCTTCACCGACGCTTCGCTCTCCTCGCGTCCAATCACCAACATGTGAAAGTCGGGCCGCTTCTGGTGTTTCTGCCAAATCGCTTCCAGGTGCGGCATCTCCAGCTGGCAAGGTCCGCACCAAGTGGCGAAGAAGTTGACCAATGTCACTTTTCCAGGGGTCCCGAGATCCATTCTATTGCCATCGATATCGCGGACCTGAACGGAAGGAACCTGGTCCCCGACATTCAGTCGATTCGACTTCGCAGCACGCTCGTCCCTCGATGCCTCGTACTGTGCCATTTGCTTTCGCCCCAGAGAGGGCAGAAACACCGACCAGAGCATCGCTTGGTGAGTTGCCACCAGCACCACAGCGGCGGCAAGAGAGATTAGAAACCGCCGCAAATGTTTCTTGCGCGTCAGGCTCCTCCATCGCCAGGCGACCGCCCCAAGGGAAAAAACCGCGATGACCAAAGCGAGCAGCGCCGCTCCAAGCAGCACCGCTGTCAGCGAATTGTACGTATCCACTTCCATCGTTTCGACTCACTCATCAAGTTCCCAGCAGCCTATCGAAAATTCAGCGTACCGGTCGTGTGTTGCAGCACTTCAATCTAGATCCGCGTCGAACTGAATCCTCTGCCCTGGAACCAGACGATCGCATTCGATCGAAAAGCTGGACGACTCGCCAAGAGCAGGAATCGAGCAGATTTTCGATTCGCCGGGGAGCAGTCCTTTCAGCGAATCACTGGAACGACTTCCGCCAATCGCGGGAAACGCATCATAGTAGATCGGCGAGATTCCGTCGTTGCGGATCGTTGCCTCCGTACGCTCCTGGCCCGCAAGCAGCCGGACGACTCGGAAACGATAGCCGCAGGACAGCGATGCCGCGCGAATCACCTCGGGCTTTTGGAAACGAGGCTGATCATCGCCGATCAGGAACGAGACATGGAATCGCCTGGCATGGTCAGCAAATGGGATTCCGTGGGGCCCCTCGGGTGACAGCGCCTCTTCTTGATCTCGCTCCTCGAAGAAACTGAACTCCCCTCCCGTCGGCGCGATCGTCCATCGCTCGCGCCCCAGCCGATCCCAATTCGGCTCGTTCTCCTCCCGGTGCCTCCGATGGTTGAATGAATCATCAAAGAGACCAAATGCCAATTCCGCCAACTCCTTGTTTCCGCCGTAGGGAGTATGATCACCGGCTGCGTCGACCGAAATCATCCAAGGCGTCATTTGAAAGACCTTAGCCAGATGTCGGGCAAAGTCCTCCTGAAATGAACGATCGGGAAAGGTTTTCCCTAACTCCATGGGACCATCATAGATGTGGTATTCCGCCCAGAGCCCGAACCCAACCTGCACGAAGGCAAGGCGAGGATCGCGATCGTAGCGATCTGCGAAATGCGTGAAGAATTCGAGCACAAAAGATCGCCAGGGCGGAAAAGACCAATCGGGGAATCGTGTCTTCTTTCCTTCGCTGAGCCCGGTGGTCTCCTGATACCCGTCCATCCGCCGAATCACCTCGGGAACACCCGTCGGCTTGCCAACATAGGTGTCGTGCCATCGGAGGATGGCTTGATGGCCCCGGCTGGCGATCTGATCGAGCAATTGGTCGACGGGACGCCAATCGTATCGTCCCTCCTGGTCAACAACGTCTCGATATCGCAGATAGGAAAACTCCAGCTGAATCGGTGCCGCAGCAGTCTGGGGATTGGAACTCCAGAGCACGATTCCCGTCATCGGCTGAACCGCTTCGACCTTCGACTGCAGTGGCAGATTCCGCATCGATGGAGCCGACGCGATGCTGATGACGCCTTGCGAAATCAGCACTGCAAGTACGAGGCAACTGCGCATCAGCGACTTCCCCCAATCGATTACCCAACAGAGGAATCTATCACCCATCGACGACGTTTTATTTCGACAGGTCGCTGAGAATCTCGCGAGATATTCACCCATAGGCCCGATCCTCCGTGGAAGAATTCTTCGGCATTCACTTCAGGATCATCGCGGAGACCTGAAAGTAGACGAGAATGCCAAGGATATCGATGATCCCTGCCACAAACGGATTGCTCATCAAGGCCGGATCCAGCCCCAGTCGCTTGAATAGCAAAGGCAGAGTTCCGCCGATCGAGGTACCGCAGAGCACCACGGCGAGTATCGTGATGGGAATGACGCAAGCATGGCGAATGCTGGGGGTGATGGCCCAGGCGATCAGAAATCCCACCATCGCCAGGAAGCCGCCCAGCAGCAGTCCAGTGATCAACTCCCTGCGAAGGATCGCCCACCAGTCGCGCGACTCAATTTCCTGGCGAGTCAGAGCGGCGATGACCAGCGTGGATGACTGACTTCCCGAGTTGCCTCCGCTACTGATGATCAACGGAATGAACCACGCCATCCAGTCATATTTCTGCAGCGACCCTTGGTAGTATTTGAGTGCAAACGCGGTCAGCAATCCGGCGAGAAACAAAATCGCCAGCCACATCCCTCGCTTCCAGGAAAGAGTGAAGATGGGGGTCCGCATGTAGCTGTCTTCCAGCGGAGCGACTGCCGCGATCTTCTGCACGTCACGCGTTGCCTCTTCGACCACCACATCGATGATATCGTCGTGGGTGATGATCCCCAGCATGTGGTTTTGGTCGTCGACCACCGGAACTGCCAAAAGATTGAACTTCGCTACTTTCTGGGCGACATCTTGCTGATCGTCCAGGACATGAGCCACCACCATGTCGGTTTCCATCAGATCGCGCAAGCGCGTCTCGGGCTTTCCAATCGCTGAAACCAACCGCCGCGTATTAACGACACCATGCAACCGATTTTGGTCATCCACCACATAGATGTAATAGACCGTCTCCAGATGCTCCGCCTGCCTCGCCAGTTCCTCCAGCGCCGCGCGCACCGTAAGGTCCGCCCGAAGACAAGCCGCCTCGGTCGTCATCAGCGCGCCGGCCGTCCCTTCCGCGAAGGACTGCAGCTTCTGGATGCTGCGCCGATCGGCGGTGGGAACCAGCGCCAGGATCGATTCAACACGACCTGCCGGTAACTCCTGGAGCAGGTCGACGGCGTCGTCCGCGCTGAGCACCGAAACAAGAGCTGCCACTTGCAGCTGATCCTGGTCTGCCAGCAGTTCGACCTGCCGGTCCCACTCCAGAAAATGAAATATCTCCGCCCGCATCGCCGGATCCGCGTACTGCAGAACCTCCCATGCCTCAGCGGGGGTGAGCCCCTCCATGAACTCAGCGGTGCGAGCCGGGTGGAGAGCGACGCAGAATTCACGCAGCTCCTCTGCGTTCTGCTCGGAGAGCATCTCGCGCAATTCCGGGAGATACAGCGTGTTGATCACCTGATTACCCCCGAGTTGACAGTCGATTTTAGGTGATTCGCTGGAACTGACGACAGGTCCAATCTACCTTCGCAGTCCCCATCACCTCGCCAAATTCCAGAGCGTCCATTCTAGAAGTCACGCTCAGGCAGGCAATCGCAAACTAGCCGAAGCGACCGGTTATCAAGCCACTTCGTTTCAGCCTGTCAGGTTCAGGGCGATTGAATCGGCAGGTGGAAGTCCCCCTGCAGGTCGCGCCAAACGCAATGGACATGATTCGCCGGGTTGCCTGCCGCATCGGGCTGCACATTGATGAACTCGACAAGGAACGTCGGCCCCTGGATTCGGTAATAATGACCAATCCCTGGTTGATCCGCCCCAGCCCACGCGAAGTGGACCTGGTCGAACCCAGCCTGGTCAATCAGCTTCCATCGATCGGCAGCCACTTCCTCGCGCATCGCAGCGGTGTAAACTTCCAGTAGTCGGTGAAGTGTCTCTCGCTGCGTCGGACTCAGCTGGGTGGCGGGTATCCCTTCGGCTGCAGTCAACTCCGACTGCTTCGTTCCGGCGAAACGGATGTCCGCCGGTGCCTTGGCGTCGATGATCGCCTTGCTTCGCTGAGCCGAATCGAGGCTCTTGAGGAGCTGGAAACCAAGTTCCTCTTCGGCCTTCAGGAGTCGCAATCCTTTGGGGAAACCATCGCCATAATCAGCCTGAAGCTCGGCTGGATTGGTGGCAAAAAACTGGGGCGTCGAGTCGACGATGCGGTTGTCCTGAACGACAAAATTGAGCGACAGATGATGCCCTTCAATGCTGACACCCCAGGTTCCTGTCGGATTGGGCGTCCCAAAAACCGTGAAGTAATATTTGTCGGGATTTCTACGCGCGTGGGAGTCAGGGCCTTCCAATTTTCGCAGCACATTCTCCAACAGCATGATGCTGGTCGCCTTCTGGTTGCCTACCTCGGAAACCAGATCCGCCAGAAACTTCCTCGCCTGCTCCCTCTGTGAAGGCTCCATCTCCATCAACGGCAAGCCCTTCCGCGTCTCCATCGGAATGAAGTGCCATTGCACCCGCCGATCGTCGTCGTAAGGCATCGAGGCCTTGGCCTTTTGAGCCTCCTGCAAACTGCCCAAAAAGGCTTTGGCTCCCTGGTCCAGCGGCCTGGTGGTGATCGGTTTCCGCTCCTGCGACTGACCGACAATCTGCCACCCCAGAAAAGCTGTCAGGGCAAACAGAGACGCCATCCAAGTCGTTCGTTTCATCGGGAACCCCAGAGACACACACAGAGGAAGGGAGGAATGAAGGTAGGCTTCACAGCCTTACCAAAATCGCTGTTCCGCTTCGGAAAATCAAGCCCCTCGCGAAAGCACTCAGGAGCTGGCCTCCCATCGGACTTCAAATCGATCGACTCCCCCTGGAACCTCTCCAGCGGGCTCCACCCGGCACGCCACCCGCAACTTGGCGGTTCGCGATCGAATGTTGCGATCCAGTTCCTCTTGGGATGCAACCACAGGCCGCTTGGTCACCGGTCGCAGGTAGGGATGCTCGCGGAACGCATACTTGACCATGCGATCCTCCAACGAATGAAAACTAATCACCAGCAAACGGCCTCCTGGGCGAAGTCGAGTCGGTAGCCATCGCAGGGCATCAGCCAGATGATGCAGCTCGTGATTGACCGCAATGCGCAATGCCTGAAACGATCGCGTCGCGCTGTCGATCTTTCCATGCACCTTGCCGACCGACCTATGAATCAGCTGCCTCAACTGCTGCGTGGTCTCAATTGTTCCGCCGCGACGTCGCAGTTCGACAATCTCTCTGGCAATCCTGCGGCTCTTTCGCTCCTCCCCGTAGCGATAAAGAATGTCGGCGATCTCCTCTTCCGAACAACTAGCCAGTAGATCTGCAGCCGACTCGGTCGATGGCTCTGGATCGAATCTCAGATCCAGCGGCCCATCTTCGCGAAAGGAAAAACCGCGTTTCGAATCGGCCAGCTGATCGGAAGAAAGCCCCAGATCAAGAAGGATTCCATCGGCCAGTGGCACTCCCAAAGCATCCAGCCAACTGGGGATGTCTCGATAACTCCCGAGAGCCAGATCGATTTGCGGTCCCCCTTCTTGTTGAACCGGTGGGTGTTGTGGCTGCTGCGAGGGCAATTCCAGCCATTGGTGCACGGAAGCCTCCGGAAAGCTACTGGACAGCCTGCCTGAGACGCGATGCACAGCAGCCGGGTCGCGGTCGATGCCCAAAAAATGAGCATCCTTTCCCATTCTCCCTAGCAGCGCTTCGGCATGCCCCCCGCCTCCCAGAGTGCCATCAACAAAAAAGCCTGCTCTCTCGATCTCACTGTAGGCCAGCACCTCTTCCAGAAGAACCGGAATGTGGCAGGTCGCTTCGGTTCCATTCATCGACTGGATTCCTCGATCTACCTATCTCGGATCGAATCGATTGGCCCCGCAGCAGTGCCAACCACATAAAGCACGGACCGCAAGCCGTAGGCAATTCCTGCCAGGGCATTTTTTCCGATGCAGCGAAAGATCGCTGGGATGTGCCCCTCGGAGAAGCTCGCCCAGGCAATCACTCGCGCCACCAACATCCCTGCTGGTGGCGACCGAACTTCGGAACTTCCTGAGTTGGCTGCTTGGACAACCCAAGGATACATGACCCCCGTGGCCGTAGGAGTCATGCGATTGTTGCTAGTTCGATCTGCGAGTGCTGCCTGGCGAGTTTCCACCAGTTCAGGAGTGACTCCCGAACCGTTTTCTCTGCAAATTCAGGGCCCAGATCGCATGGGGTACCGCCAGTCGCCCGGCGGTCCGCGATTGCACCCTCATCATACCCAAGAGCGGATCGACCGTTGAAGGGTTGCGAAATTACCTTCCCGGCTTTTTCCCGACTTTTCGGATCATTGCCGTCATTCCGGCGGTGAAAACGAACCCAAAACCCACCCAAAGAGGCGACAAAATCAGCAAAAAACACAAGATAAGCAGCTTTGATAAAGAAAACATTCTAGATAAAAGACCAACGACCAGCGAATCCGGGGGCTCTTTGGTCGATCCAGTAGATGGCATCTTTCCTTCTGGCTCCCAGGAGCCGCGCCAGGACTCAGATGAAGCTTGCCCGTTGCGATCAAGTGAGTTGACTTGGGTTTGGGAGCCGATGAAGAGGACACGACGTCGGCGCAAGGATCGGTGGATCGATGGGAGCCAATGGCATGACAAACTGGGCGATTCCATTCCTAACGGCAATCGCACTCATTCCGATCGCTTACGCCGTCTCTTTATTGTCTCAGCGCGGTCGCTACTCGATTGCTGAATCGTTTCTCTATTCGATCGCCTATCTTCTGGCACGGGGGCTTTGGCGCACGACCATCCGGGGGCAGGAGCATCTGGCGGGGCTGGAGGGGCCAGCCATTCTGGTCGCCAACCACCGCAGCAGTATCGACCCTGTATTAATCCAATTGGCTGCTGGGAGGCGAGTTCACTGGATGGTGGCGGCAGAGTATTGTCGGCATCCATTGTTTGGGCCGGTACTAAGCGTCTTCCAGGTGATCCCCACCAAACGTGGTGGCATCGACACCCAGGCGATCAAGACGACGATGCGCATGGCAGGGGAGGGGAGGTGGGTGGGAATGTTTCCCGAAGGCCGCATCAATCGCACCAGCCAGCCGCTTTTGAGCGTGCGGCCAGGCGCTGGATTGGTGGCCCTAAAATGCGGAGCGCCGCTGGTTCCCATCTGGATTGAAGGAAGCCCGCAAAGCCCAACGGTATGGGGACCTCTGCTCAAAAGGGCCAAGGTATTGGTGACGATTGGCGAACCGATGCCCCCACCCGATAACCTGCCGCCCGGAACCAGTGACAAGGAAATCGCCAGCCTCTGGGTTCGCGCGGTGATGGTACGTGCTGCCGAGCTGGGGGGGCATGTGGGTTATCAGGTCGAGCTAGCGGGACGGCAGTGGCTGGAAGAAACCCCGCCCGCAGCGAGCAATTCCAAGGGATCGATGGCAGATCACTGAAAATCTCTCCCTTCCGGCTGGGCAGCATCCACGCAAACTCCCGGGGCCACGACACCGACGATGGGATGGAGTCTGGTCGGCTAGCCGACAAAGTCAGCGGCTACAACTTCGTCTGTAGAAACTGTGCAACCAGCTCCGGCTTGTCCTTTTCGCGCAGGGAAGCGATTTGGGCTTCAGGGACCTTGAGGGCTGCCAGATGCCCTGCCAGTTGCTCCCAAACTTTTGCCCTCTTCTTCCCCTCGCTCAGATAGAGTTCCGTCACCAATTCCTGAGCCCGCTGAAGTGCCAGTGAATCGCGATTCTTGTAGTAGCCCCGAATGATCTGCTGCTGGTACTTCGAATAGTTTTCCATCGGCATGAGTCGACTCCTGATTCCAGCGGGGAAGGTATCACGGCACTGTATCGGTATCCGGGAGGTTGCGACAACAAAAATCGCTTGGACAGGGACAAACTTTCCTTGCTCCCCCCCTCCCAACCAACGGGATCGATTGCCATGATGGCCGCTGGGTGAAAGAATTCGATTTTTTCTTTCCGCAGATGCCCGGATTCCCACTTGGTGTCTCCGAAATGCCAGGGATTGCGTGTTCAGGAAATCGGGTGCCGGGATGGTGCGAAGAGAGGTGCTGGGAGATGAGCGTCTATCACAAGCGACAGTCGAAGCTGGCAGGGGTGCTTCGGACAAAAGGGCTGCGGCAGTTTCTAGTCACCAGCCCGGTCCACGTCACCTACCTGACCGGGTTTCAGGGTGGGGACAGCTACCTTTGGATCGAGGACGACAGAAGATTGCTGATCAGTGATCCCAGATATCAGCAGCAGATTGAAGAGGAGTGCCCCGGTCTGGAACTCCACATCCGCTCCCCGAAGACCCCGCTTCTGGAAGCGGCGGCCGAGGTGGTTGGTAAAGGGAGCCGCAGGGAGGTCGGCATCGAATCGCAATGGCTGACGGTCGCCTCCTGGCAGCGACTGGATGAGACGCTGCCAGACCGGACGCTGGTTGCGACCCAGGGGGTGATCGAGGGGCTAAGAGAAGTCAAGGATGGAACGGAACTGGAGGCGATTGAAGCATCGATTCAGTTGGCCGAGCGTGCCTTTCTGTCGATGCTGCATCGGCTGACCCCCGAGACAACGGAGCGACAGATTGCGCACGGGCTGGAGCATACGATTCGGGAACTGGGGGGGCAGGGATGCGCTTTTCCCACCATTGTCGGAGTGGGGCCTCGAGCGGCGTTACCACATGGGATTCCCGGCAAGTCTCCGCTGTCCACAGGTCCGTTTGTGCTGATCGATTGGGGAGCGATCGCCACGGGCTACTGCAGTGATCTGACGCGTTTGGTGGTCACCGGTAAGCCGACGAAGATCTGGGAGAAAGCGTACGCGGCGGTGCTGGAAGCGCATCAGACAGCGGCCGCAAGCCTTCGCCCCGGGGCAGTGTTGGAGACGATCGACCAAAAGGCGCGCAAGGTGCTGGAAAAACATGGCATGGAGAAGCGATTCACCCACGGACTTGGCCATGGCTTTGGATTGCAGATCCATGAATCGCCTCGCATCGGAAGCGGGCAGAAGGGTCTTCTTCAGGAGGGAATGGTGGTGACGATCGAACCAGGGGTCTATTTCCCGCAGTGGGGTGGTATTCGGATCGAGGACGACTACCTGATCACACGGGAAGGAGCACGGCGATTGACTACTTTGCCGCAAGATTGGGAAGCGTTGCAGATCGATTGGCCCAGCTTCCGATAATCACCCTGTTTTTCGCCTGGACCCTAACGAAACCGGGAGCCAATCAGGCGGCTTGCACCAGGGGAGCACCGCGTCTCCCCAACCCGGAACAACCACGCTACAATGCGGGGATTCTCGTGCTTCAAAGGCTCGCAGAGTCCCAACCACGAGCAGCCTCCGCCGCTCTCCACTTTCGCAGGGAAGACCAAGGATAGCTCCCGAAGTTCTCGTCTCGGAGGGCAGGCCTACAAAAAGGACGCAACGACGATGGCAAAATCGCAAAGCAACGAAGGCAAGGATATCTTTTCGCTGGAGCGACTGAGGCAACTGATCGACCTGATGAAGGAGCACGATCTCGGGGAAATCGACCTGCAGCAGGATGCGCAGCGGATTCGGTTGACGCGTGGTTCGCTCCCGACGATGACGATGCCAGCCGTCGTGGCCTCCGCACCGCCCGCACCCACCGCGGCACCCGCTCTGGCGGCCCCCTCGACAGGCGCATCCGATCTGGAAGGACCTCACATAGTCACGATCAAGTCACCGATGGTTGGGACCTTTTATGCCCGTCCCAATCCCAATTCGAAGAACTACGTCGAAGTGGGCAGCTCGATCCAGCCGGACACCACCATCTGCATCATCGAAGCGATGAAGGTCTTCAACGAAATCCCGGCGGAAGTGCGAGGCAAGATCGTCTCGGTGCTGGTTCAGAACGAGGAAGCGGTCGACTTTGGTCGTCCTCTCTTCAAAGTCGACACGCGGGGTTAAGCATCGATCTCTCTCACGGAAGCCTCCTGCATGTTTCAGCGCATCCTGATCGCCAATCGTGGCGAGATCGCCCTACGAGTTCTTCGGGCCTGTCGCGAATTGGGGATTGAGTCGGTGGTGGTCTTCAGTGAGGCCGACCGTCACGCTCCTTATGTCGACTTGGCGGACCAAGCGATCTGCATCGGATCCTCACGATCGGTCGATAGCTACCTGCGAATCGACCGCTTGATCGCTGCAGCGGAGTTGTCAGGCGCCCAGGCGATCCACCCGGGCTATGGTTTTCTAGCCGAGAACTCGCACTTCAACGAAGTGGTCCGCAGCTGCCAGTTCACTTTCATCGGTCCCACCCCGGAAGCGATGCAGAAGCTGGGTGACAAAAATCAGGCAAGGGAAATGGCGATCGCTGCCAAAGTCCCGGTGGTACCCGGCAGCAAGGGTTTGATTGATTCCGAGCAGGAAGCGATGGAGACAGCCGAGAGCATCGGCTATCCAGTCCTGATCAAGGCGACCGCCGGGGGTGGTGGCAAGGGAATGCGCGTCGCCCCGGACGCTGCCACACTCCAGTCGGCGATGGCACAAGCCCGCCAGGAGGCCCAGGCCGCCTTCGGCAACGGAGGGATCTACCTGGAGAAGTACATCGATCGGCCCCGACACGTGGAAGTCCAGGTGATCGCAGATCATCACGGCAACGTGGTGCATTTGCATGAACGAGATTGTTCGGTGCAGCGGCGGCATCAGAAGTTGATCGAGGAAAGCCCCTCCCCACGCCTTCCGGAGAGCACCCGCAAGGCGATGTGCGAGGCGGCGGTTCGGATGGTGCGGCAGGCCGATTACCAGAATGCGGCGACTGTCGAATTCATCGTCGACCAGCAAGACCGTTTTTACTTCATCGAAGTCAACGCCCGGATCCAGGTCGAGCATCCGGTATCGGAAATGGTCACTGGCATCGATCTGATCAAGACACAGATTCGCGTCGCCGCAGGGGAACGACTTCCTTTCACGCAGGATCAGGTCCGGCAGCAAGGTGCCGCAATCGAATGTCGCATCAATGCCGAGGATCCCTCCAAGATGTTCCAGCCATGCCCAGGAAAGATTCAGCAGATCTTCATCCCCGGCGGGCTGGGAGTGCGATTCGATTCACACGTCCAGGCTGGCTACACAGTCCCTCCCTACTACGACTCGATGATCGGTAAACTGATCGTGCACCAGCCCGACCGACAGCAGGCGATCGAATGCATGCTCCGCTCGCTGCGGGAACTTCGCGTCGAGGGAATCAAGACCACCGCTTCTTTCCACCAGCGGGTGCTGCAGTCGGATACCTTCCGTAGCGGACAGGTCGATACAAAATGGGTGGAACGAGAATTGCTCGGGTAGCAAGCATCTGGCGGCAGTCGGAATCGATCCTTAGCAACTTCCGAAAGCCACTGGGGGTGATCGGGCACGAATACACCTTTTGGCGATCTTCATGCCCCAGGAAGCGATTCCAGAAGTGTCGATCGGATCGAAGCTGATGGCATCTGCAATTGCTGCGATTCCCTTTGGATGCTGAAGGGACGGATGCTGAAGGGAAGGGCATCAATCGCTGTCGGTCAGCGGCGCCGAACACAGAAAGATCGTCTCCAGCCAATCCCGCCATTGCTGTACGGATGCCGGGTCCATATCGGCGTGGGAGGAGTTGGGAACGACGACCTGTTGGTTGCCCGCCATCCAGGTCAGTGTGCAGTGCAGCAGTCCGCTGAGATCCAGTTCCAATCGCAACTGCAACGGTTGCTCCGGCAATCGCTTCGGAAATACCGTTCCCGGTTCAACCGCTCCCAAACGATGCCAATTGCCATCCATCTGGGTACTTTCGACGAACTGAAGAGCTGGGGATCGGGTACTCTGCGAAGAAAATCGGATCGTGCGACTGAATTCAGCGGGCAGTCGAGACCCTTTCGGGATCAGGATCTTCGGCATGCCGGTGGGATTGTCGTGCGACATTGTGAGCAGACCGATGTCGTAGACGCTATGGGGGATGGCAGATGGACCGGAGCTATCTCCGGGAGGCATGAGATACTGTGCCTGAAGCGCGGCGCCTCGCGCCAGGTCGGCCTGAGTGACGACTTCCATCGCGACGTTTGCCGGCAGAGCCTTAGCGATCAGACTCCGTAGCTCCGGCACGCCCAGCAATTCACCGATCAGCAGAACACGTCGAATCGACTTCGGGTCGATTCCTGATCGTTCAATCACCTGCCTTGGCATTTCCATCAGATCAGATGAACACTCGCGAAATTCCTGAAGCAGATGGCTGCGTTCCAGATTCAGCCGCAATTCCTTGCCCCACGCTTCAAATCGAATCTCCACCTTAGGGAGCAGCGCCAGTCGATCTAGCGCCAGCTCGGCGGATCGCTGGAGGCGCGAGGCGACGACGAGATCCTCGCGCACGTTCATTCCATGCTGGAGCGCGAATTGGGAGGCGAGCCATTCGACGATGCGAGATTGCCACCGAAACTTCCCTCGCTTCCAATCGCCGATGGTCGCCAAGCAGCGCCACTGATTCCCATCGCGAGCCAGCACACTCGCCTCGCAGGTGCTCCCGGTCAATTCCACAACCATCCAGTTTTCCTGACCTTCGGTGTTGCCAAGACGCAGCAGTTGCTGCGTCTCCCAGTAGGCCAGCGCCGCGGCCAGGGGTCGATCAAGCAGTTGGAGGACGTCCAGGCCCGCCATCCGCGCCGATTGAACGACGCAGGCGCGATGCAACTGGTCGTAGCAAGCAGGAATATTGATGACCGCATGCGATAACTGAGGTCGCAATGCGCGGGCGGCATGGGCGACTTTGCGAAGCACTGCAGCGACCAGCACTTCGGGAGTCACTCGCCTGCCGCCGAAAGGACGTTCAAGGATAGGTAGTCCATACCAGCGCTGCAGTCCGAAAAAAATCTGATCGGGATGTTTGGATCTCTGCCGGTGAGCTGCTTCGCCGATCGCTACCTGCTCCCCATCGCTCCAAAGCATGTTCCTCAAAGAAAGCTGCTGGCCATCCAAAGGAATCTCCGTCAGCTCACGCCCCTTCTGCAGAAAACTGGCACGCGTCTCCAGCATCCCCAGTTCGATGCCAATCGCTGCATACCCGCGCGACGAAGTGCTCTGGCTGGAGGGACCTCGAGTCCGCGGCTGCATCGGCAGCTCACCACCTCCAACCCCCACCGTGGCTGCGATTCCCTTGGCAGCACCCTCGATCAGGCGCTGGGCCCTGAGTTCATCGATCAGCTCAGCCGCCGACTCGAAACGTCGATCCGGTTCCTTCGCTACAAGCCGCTGAAATATGCTGTCGACGCGCAAATCCAGGTCCTCACGCACCTCGTAAAGAGGCGGCGCCGGTCGCTTCTGGTGAGCCAGCGCAATATGCACCGGCTCTCCTGTGAACATCGGTCGTCCGGTGAGCATGTAAAAGAAGGTAGCTCCCAGTGAGTAGAGGTCGCTTCTGGCATCGATCGGCCCCTTGGCCGCAATTTGCTCGGGCGACATATACTCGATCGTCCCCAAAAGCTCTTCATCCTCCGGCGGCAAATCCTCCGCCGCCAACTCGGCGATTCCGAAATCGAGGATCTTCAGAATCCCCTGCTTGGTCACCATCATGTTGCCTGGCTTGATGTCCTTATGGACCACACCCTGGCAATGAGCGTAATCGAGCGCGGAGGCAGCCTGAGCCAGCAGCTTGAGCGCATCGGGAACCGAGAGGGCTCCTTTCGACGACACCCAGGTGGACAGCGACTGTCCTTCAACCAACTCCATCACCAAGTAATGAACCGCATGAACGCAGCCAGCGTCGAAGGCGGTTACGATGTTCGGATGCATCAGCTTGGCTATCAATCGGACTTCTTTGTAAAATCGATCGACGAAGGCAGCCTGCTGCGACAACCTTCTCGGAAGGATTTTGACTGCAACGTCCCGATCCATGGTTCGGTGTCGCGCGCGGTAAACCTGGCCCATGCCACCCGCGCCTAGTCGTTCGATGATCAGATAATCTCCTAGCGTTGGGAAAGGAATCTTCCCTTCGCTGCCGGCATCCCAAGCCATCTCCAGTTCCTTCCCTTCAACCTCCGGTGATGGGGATGGCGTCCCTTCATGGAGTCGTCGTGTCGCTTCGTCGGGTGCAGGAGAGGTCGGCTCCTTCGCTCCTGACGGTTCGGTGGGGGATGTTCCACCGGAAGGCTTTTGAGGATCTGCTTCCTGATCTTTTGTCACGTTCGACCATCCTCAACGACTCGGATCACGCGCAGGCGGTCCATGCCCACCTCAACCGCTCGATGGCATTCATCTGCGTGACAAGGAGCCTGCTAGATAAGTCGTCGGATCGCGATCCAGGCTCCTTGGTTTCGCGTCCACCACCATCTTTACATTGTAGTATCGCCGATGGACGGAATGGCATTTTTTACTGCAAAACAAGCCGGTCTGTATCTGACGGCCCGCTCTGGGAAGCTCACCTCTCAGGGTTGGGCTGATCTTGCGAAAGCCTGCGGGCAGTCGCTCGTCCATCCCATGCCAGTCGATGCAGACTGGAAAGGACACTCCACACCTCCCGAAGACTGATTTTCGACTTCCCCTCCTGTCGCTCGACATAAACAATCGGCAGTTCCTCAACGGGTTGGCCGGTCCAGACCCAGCGGGCCAGAATCTCCTGCAAAAATCCATAGCCCGACTCCTGCCAAGGTAGGCGGTCGAGCTGCTGGAAGACGTCGAGCCGATAGGCTCTGAAGGCGCTGCTGGTGTCGTGAACGGGCAGCCCCAGCAGCAGGCGAGCGTACCGATTGGCCAGGTAACTGACCCACCGCCGGCGCCAGGAGCATCCCGAAAAACCGCCTCCCGCGACATAGCGCGAGCCGATCCAGAGCGTTGGTCGGTCGTGCTCATGCTGCAGGAAAGCGGGAATGCACTTCGGGTCATGACTGAAATCGGCATCGAGGTTCAACACCCAGTCAAAGCGATGCCTCGCCCCCCAGCGCAGACCGTCGCGAATCGCACTCCCCAGGCCCAGCTTGCTACCTCGATCGATCCAGTGCAACCGAGGGTTATCAGCAGAGCGACGATCTAGCCACTGGGCAGTCCCATCGGGCGACCCATCATCCACTACAAGCACTTCCGCTTGGGGAGCCCAAGCACCGATCGCGTCCAGTAGTGAAGGGAGATTTCCCATTTCGCAGTAGGTGCAGATCAGAATCAGCCACCGCGACTCGTTCGCTCGGCCTTCCTCTCGAGTCATCAGCAGCGTCTCCCAGTAGGACCAGCAGCCGTCACTTCGCCACGAAGTTCACCAACTTGCCAGGGACGACAACGGCTTTGACGATCTGCTTTCCTTCCAACAATTCCACGATCCGCTCGTGGGCGCGGGCAGCGGCTTCCAGTTGCTGGGCGTCGCACCCAGCCGGAACGACAATCTTCGCACGCAGCTTTCCGTTGATCTGCAGCGGCACCTCGACCTCGGCTGCCTCCAACCAACGAGGATCGTGCATGGGCCAGGAATGACACGCCAGCGACTGGTCATGCCCCAGGCATTCCCACAACTCCTCTGCCAAGTGCGGGGCAAGGGGTGCAAGGAGCAACACGAACTGCTCCATAGCCACTTTGGGCCGAACGGCTTCCTTGGTGTAGAAATTGACGAATTCCATCAGCCTCGCAATGGCTGTATTGAACCCCATCTGCTCCAGATCGCGTGTGACGGCGGCGATCGTCGCATGAAGCATCCGCATCTGTCCTTCGGTCGGCTCCGCATCCAGAACCGATTCAGACAAACGGACCTGGTCCTCCTTAGGATCGACGATCATCCGCCAGGCGCGATCGAGAAAACTACGGACCCCACCGACCCCCGACATGCTCCATGGCTTAGTCGCCTCCAAAGGCCCCATGAACATCTCATATAGCCGTAGCGCATCGGCACCGTATTCCTTGACGATCTGATCCGGGTTGACGACATTTCCTCGACTCTTGGACATCTTATGAGCCCGGCTGTCGACACGGACCTGGGGATCTTCCTTGAGAACGAACAGATCGCCCTGGCGCTGCACCTGCTCCTCCTCCACCGATACCGACTCCAGCGAAACACCGCTCCCCACTTCCTTCCAGCCATCCTCAGTTTTCACGGCCTGGCTGTAACTGACAAAACGCCCCTCAACCGTGCGCAGCGCCGTGTACTCGATCTCCCCAAGGATCATCCCCTGGTTGACCAGCTTTTGAAATGGTTCGGGGTGACTGACGTAGCCGCGATCGTAGAGGACTTTGTGCCAGAAGCGACTGTAGAGCAGGTGCAGGACGGCGTGTTCGGCGCCTCCCACATAAAGATCAACAGGCATCCAGGCCTTTTCCTTGACCGGATCGACCGGAGCCTGGCTGTTTTTCGGGTCGATGAACCTCAGATAGTACCAGCACGAACCGGCCCACTGAGGCATCGTGTTGGTCTCACGTCGGTACCGCTTTCCATCCAGTTCCACCTCCAGCCATTCCGGTCCCGCCTTCCCCAACGGTGGCTCCGGTTTCCCGATCGGCTTGAAGTCGGTAAGTTCGGGAAGATCCACTGGCAAATGATCGGCAGGCACCAGACGCATCCGGCCCGTTGGCTGCCCCTGTGCATCCAACTCATGAAGGATCGGGAAGGGTTCTCCCCAGAATCGCTGACGGCTGAAGAGCCAATCGCGGAGCTTGAAATTGATCGCAGCGCGGCCTACCCCTTGAGCTGCAAGCGATTGGGTGATCTTCTGCTTGACGGTCTGGGAATCAACTCCCGTGAACGGTCCACTGTCGACGGCAATCCCCAATCCGGTAAAGCATTCCCCCGATGGAATATCTCCCTGCTGCGGATGCACCACGACACGGATCGGAAGCTGATAGGATCTGGCGAATTCATAATCGCGATCATCGTGGGCCGGCACCGCCATGATGGCTCCAGTTCCGTAGCTGGCCAGCACGTAGTCGGCAATCCAGATCGGAATCGGTTCCCCGTGAACTGGGTTGATGGCGTAGCTACCGGTGAAGACCCCCGTTTTCGCCTTTTCCCCCTCCGTGCGCTCACGGTCGCTTTTGAAGGACGCTTGCTGGCAATACGATTCCACCGCCGGCTTCTGCTGAATGGTCGTCAGCTTGCCAACTAACGGATGCTCGGGGGCAATCACCATGTAGGTGGCCCCATACAACGTATCAGGGCGAGTGGTGTAGATCCGCAGCGCCTCAGAATCGGACTCCTCGCTCCAGCCGGCATCTTGACGTCGTTGCTGCCACTTAGAGTATTGTTCCGGAGAACCAATGAAGAAATCGATCTCCGCTCCAGAGCTCTTGCCAATCCAGTCGCTCTGCAACTTCTTGATGCCAGGCGACCAGTCCAAAGGCTCCAGGTCGGCCAGGAGACGATCGGCGTATGCGGTGATGCGCAGCATCCACTGCCGAAGCCCAATTCGCTGGACCGGATGCCCCCCCCGCTCGCTTTTTCCGTCAATCACCTCTTCGTTGGCCAGAACGGTTCCTAGAGCGGGGCACCAGTTGACCAGCGCCTCGTCCAAGTAGGCCAATCGCCTCTTCGCCTGGTACTTTTCGACCGCCAGTTCCCCTGCCGCTGCAACCTGTGCCGGTATTGGCAACTCGGCAATCGGCCGCCCCCTGCCGGACTGTGGGTCGACCCAGGTGTCATAGAGCAAAGAAAATATCCACTGAGTCCAGCGGAAGTAGTCTTTGTCGGTCGTCGCCAGAACACGGGACCAGTCATAGCTGAATCCAAGCATTTTCAGCTGACGTGTAAAATTGGCGATGTTCTCCTCGGTTTTCACCCGGGGAGACGTGTTGGTCCGAATGGCGTGCTCCTCCGCCGGCAGACCGAAGGCATCAAATCCCATCGGATGGAGCACCGATTGGCCACGCATTCGGGCAAAGCGGCAAACAATATCGGTGGCGGTGTACCCCTCCGGATGGCCTACGTGGAGCCCTTCACCGCTGGGGTAAGGGAACATGTCGAGCACATAGAGCTTCTTTCCCTGGGGAAAATCCGGGGTGCGAAAGGTTTGATGTGTCTCCCAATATTTTTGCCACTTCGGCTCGATCACGGCGGGGTTGTAACGCGGCATGAGTTCCCATCCATCCAGACGCATCTTCGCATTGCAGGCAGCCAAAGCTTCGATTGTAGGTCAGTTTGAGGCTCCCGAAAACCGCAGCCCGTCCGCTCCCTACAGGTTCCTTCAGAAGTCAACCGCCAGCCCCTTCGCACTACAGGTGCCCCATGGAATCCTCCTCCGATCGATTTGGGGGCATTCGCTAGGAATTTTGGAACGATTTGTCTACATTGAGGAGGTCGATCAGGAGGCCAACACTTCCTGCCTGCATCCATTGGTAGGGTGCTCATGGAGGATGCGGACCATCCTGCAATCCATCCTTTTCGGTCCAATCTCCCTTTGATCTTCTCCCAACGGTCATGCTTCAACACGATCGCAAATTGCAGTTAACCCCGATGCAGCGCGATTGCATGCGGGAAGCCGGCCGATTCAACGCCAAGTTGATGGATTTCCTTCGTCCCCAGATTTTGCCCGGAGTCACCACCGATCAGATCGATCAGTGGGTGCACGAATTCACTCTTGCGGCCGGTCACACTCCAGCCACTTTGGGCTACCTGGGCTATCCAAAGAGCTGCTGCACCAGCATCAATGATGTGATCTGCCATGGCATTCCTTCTGCGGAAAAGCTTAAGGACGGCGATATTGTCAACGTTGACATCACCACGATCGTCGACGGCTGGCATGGCGATCAGTCGGAGACATTTCTGGTGGGCCGTGCCAGCGACGCCGCGCGGGCGGTAACCCAAACGGCTTTCGACTGCCTCCATGCGGCGATCCAGGCGATTTACCCTGGCTGCACCATCTCCAATATCGGGGATGCGGTCGTGGCCCTGGCGCACGAACGTGGCTTTTCCGTCGTCCGCGAATATGTCGGCCACGGTCTGGGCCGGCGATTTCATCAGTACCCCAACATCCCGCACGTGGCGGATCGCAAGAGTCGTCAAGAGCGATTGCTACCGGGCCTCTGTTTCACGATTGAACCGATGATCAACGAAAAAAGTCGCTTCACCAAGCTGGATCCAGTG
Organism: Pirellulaceae bacterium; assembly: GCA_044337705.1. Taxonomy (GTDB): domain Bacteria; phylum Planctomycetota; class Planctomycetia; order Pirellulales; family Pirellulaceae; genus JBEISR01. The sequence goes on from JBIINB010000031.1 coordinate 35,345, forward strand.
GATCACTGGACAGTCCGCACACGCGATGGCGGACTGTCAGCTCAGTTTGAACATACGATCCTGATGACCGAAGAGGGACCGGAGATTCTCACGCAAACATCGCTCGGCCCACGCCCCGGAGATCGATTCTGATCGAACTTGAGAGAGGCAGAGACCATCCTCCCCACCCCAGCCGGTCATCATGTCGCCCCCGAGAGAAATCAGCCACCCCCGCGGGCTCGCGGGTGAGCCTTCAGGTAGGCCTCTCGAAGGACCGCAGAGCTGACGTGAGTGTAGATCTGCGTCGTAACCAGATTCTTGTGCCCCAAGAGTTCCTGCACACTTCGAATATCTGCTCCGCGATCGAGCAGATGTGTCGCGAAACTGTGACGGAGCGTGTGCGGTGTGGTGCGTCCATCCAGGCCCGCTTTGAGGATGTGCTTGTCGAGCATTCGGGCGACGCTTCGCACCGAAAGGCGACTTCCGTATCGATTGACGAACAACGGTCCCTCGCTGGAACGCCCCGACTGCTCTTCGCGGATTCGCTTCGCCAAGTAACGCTCCAGCGCTTCGACCGCGTAACTCCCGAGCGCTCCCAATCGCTCCTTCTTCCCCTTGCCACGAACTCGAACCGTTCCCGAAACGAGATCCAGATCCCGGTCGTTTAATCCGACCACCTCACTGACGCGAAGTCCCGCCGAATACATCGTCTCCAAAATAGCGCGATCTCGAAGAGCCAACGGCTGCTGGCCAGTTGGGGTAGACAGAAGCCTGGCCACCTCCTGATCGCTGAGCACATGAGGCAGCGTGCGCGCTTGACGAGGATTCCTCAACGGCTTCGCCGGATTGCTGCTGGCAAAGCCCTGCCGCTGCGCATAGCGATAGAAGCTTCGGAGCGACGCCAGTTTGCGAGCGATGCTGGTGCGGGCATAACCCGCTTCATGAAGCGTCGCCACGTAGGTGCGAAGATCTTGAGGTCCTACGCGGTCGGGATCGACAGGCTCCCCCAGGCGCTGGGCAAGAAAATCGGATAGATCGAACAGATCCTCACGATAGCTTTTGATCGTGTGGTCCGATGCGTTCTTTTCCAGATCTAGGTATCTAAGAAAAGCTGTCACCTGTTCCCGCATCGCCACCCCCCCCTTGAACCTATCCGTCTGGAGGGAAAACAGATTGCAACCTGCATGCGACCAATCGCCTAAAACACGATCACTTGATTCGGCGCTGCATCCCCGATCGCGAGATTCTTGGGACGGGAGGCAATGCGTCTTCCAAGTCCTCTTCGGAGCGAACCAGTTCGATCCCGGATTCCTGCTCCCTGCAAACACAGCGAATCCGCTCGCTCAACTGGGCAGCATCATACCAATTCAAGGACAATCGGGGATCCGCAGCGTGTCTCCCCAGCATGCGAAGAGTGGCAACCCGCTGATCCTGGTTGAAGACGAACACGTACTGCTCGTCTCCTTTGAGAAACGTGATCACGTGCACTGGCTGGTCCATCGAAGTTCCCTTCGGCCAAAGATGTTGGCTTAACGGAACTGCGTATCGACCATTTCACCCCGCAGACCACAACCTAGCTGAAGGGCGGTTCTTCCCGTTACAATCCACCGCCAAGGAACACTTCGCGTTAGCTCGCAATCGAAACCCCAGCAATATCCGGGATCTGGCCTTTGCGGACAGCTTGCCGAATCCCCAAAGGTGATGGCTGGTTTTTTCGGTCCTCGTGCGATGCAATCGCTACGAACGGACTGATCCGAATTCAAGCATTTTCGGGTTCACAGAAAGCAACCAATCGCTCGCAGGCCGCGCAACCGGACTGGCCGCCAAAAAAATTGCCTAACCTAGTGCTACAGACCACCTGGGATGGGATCAGCGACGTCCCCACCCCGCCTCGGGACCAGAAAGGGGCGTCTCGCGCAGAGGATTGGCCGGGACACCATCTTCGGTAGCTTGCAAAAGGCCCCGACCAGTCGACTCTTCGGCTGGCGCGACGGCTTGGATCCTGGGTACCCAGACCGAAGATCCTGGATCGCTGCGAGTCCCGTTGCCCCGCAACTCGCGCTGACTGACCAGCGTTCTTCCGTCAGGTAACTGCAGGCGGAGGTGCAATTGCAATCGATCGCCGACTGGCTGGACTTCCTGCCAGGGAAGCAAGAAATGATAGCCCTTAGCCGCCCCCGAGGGCTCATGCGATTGCCGGGCACCCTCAGGGTCGATTTCCCAAATCGCGATTCGCGACTGCTCGGGCGGCAAGGAGCTATCAAGGATGACTGCGGTCCATATGCCATCCACCTCGAGGATCCCTCCAGAAGCGCCGCGAGGCTGCACAACGATCTGGACCCCGTCGATCCAATCCCCCTGTTTCCGACTCTGCATCCGTGTCAGCCCCGGATGGAACGTCAGATCGATCACCGATTCTTCGACCCTGGGCATCGGCACCTCCGCCGAAGCCATCATGACGTTCCCTCCCTGGCTTGGTACCCCTCGATCCACCGCCATACTTGGTACCGGTGCTCGTCGTGACTCCAAGGAGCCTCGATCACGCAGACCAGGCACCTGGCTGGGAGGAAGTGGCAGACTATCGGCAGGAATCGTCGGTGGGTTGAGCAACGGTGGGATCTGGCTCCCGGGTGCTGCAGGGGGGGTGAGAGCTGGAGGAAGGGCCAACGGTTCTTCGGGCAATTTGGCAGGAGCCACCCCAGGCAGTCCCAACTCGGTACCACGATCGAGTTCTTTGCCGGAAGGTGTCGCTGACTCAGGAAGCTTTTCACGCGGTTCCGGTATCGGCAGTTCGGAGGGTTTGGATCCATTCTCCAGCTTTGGAAGGGTGCTGGGAATCAACGAAGGTGGAGGATCCACCGGAACGTTGGCTGGGGGTTGCACGTTACCAGATGCGGCCCCCTTTAGCGGATCTCTTGATGGATCCAGCTTGGGAACTTCCACCACAGGTGGACTCAAGTCGATCTCCTCGCCTGGCCCTTGCGGAAGCTTGGGCTGAGCCGGCGTTCCGCTGGAAGGAGAGGGGAGTTTCTTTGTGGATGGACTCGACTGCTCCAATAGACTTCGCGGCCGATCGGAGGGGCTGGTGGTGGCACCTGCGTTCCCTCGTAGCGGCAAGCCGCCAGGTCCCAGCCGCTGCAATTCAGCTCGCAATCTCTGATTCTCTCGCTCGATCCCAACCAACTCCTCTTCCAGCGACCGAAACTCCGAATCGTATTCGTAGATCCTGTCCTCCAGCGCTCGAATTTCCGCCGACGCCTGCTGGGAGTACAGATCGTGGTAGACACGCTGCTGGCATCCAGAAGTTGAAACCACAGACCCAATAACCCACAGTAAGATAGGCACCCAACGACGATGCGATCGGCTTGGCATCGAACGAATCTGCATCGCCACGGTGTCCTCCCAGGAAAAATCGAGGCGGACCGACTCCGCCCCGGCAGGTTTCGAAGGAGGAGGTAGTGGATGGCGCCCTAGCGCGTCAAGGGAACTTGACCCTTTCTGACCACTTTGCCCAAGAAGATCGCGATAGCTAGCAAGCCGGCAAAGTAGAAGTCGAGTCAGAACCAAAGCGAATCACCGCAACACCGAAGTCTTAAACACAGCTATTTATTTCAACTCCTGGCATGCTGTCTCAGCCAGGCGATCCATCACGGACGAGACGTCCGTGCCACGGTAGCCCGCCATACACCAATTCCTACTCGTGCGATCGCTGTTTCGGCCTGGCGATCCATCACGGACGAGACGTCCGTGCCACGGTAGCCAGCCACACACCAATTCCTACTCGTGCGATCGCTGTCTCAGCTAGGCGATCCATCACGGACGAGACGTCCGTGCCACGGTAGCCCGCCATACACCAATTCCTACTCGTGCGATCGCTGTTTC
>JBIINB010000114.1:0-13636 GCA_044337705.1 Pirellulaceae bacterium
CACACCGCCTCGCACCGGAATCTTCAGCTGCTCGGCCAGTTCCTGCGGTATCTGATTGGTGGTGACCCCCATCAGCGCGCGCCGCACCAGTCCGTGCGTCACCAGCTCGCTGACCAACCACTGTAGTCGATTGCTGGGAATCGCAAATCCGATCCCCTGAAAGGCACCCGTCTTGGAAGCAATTGCAGTGTTCATCCCCACCAACTGCCCATTCAGATCGACCAGAGCCCCACCGGAATTGCCAGGGTTGATCGCTGCATCGGTTTGTAGAAGTTGTCCTCCCACCAGTCCCTGCAACACCCTCGCCTTGCCACTGATGATCCCGGCGCTGACTGTCTGCTCGATGTTGAAAGGACTACCGATTGCCAGGACCCAATCGCCAACGGCCAGGCGATCTGAATCCCCAATGCTGACAGATGCGAGCGGATCGGGGCAATCGATGTAAAGGATCGCGCTGTCGCTCTTGGGATCCGCCTTCACATCCCGTCCCTGGAACTCGCGGCCATCCTCCAATCGAACCAGAACCTGTCGCGCATCCTGAACCACGTGCGCATTGGTGACGATCAACCCTTTCGAATCAAGGATGACCCCAGAGCCAATGCTTTCGAATCTCTGGCTGTCATCGAGAAACTGAAGCGATTCCAGCGCCCCTTGAGGGTCTCGGGAGGACGCCAGGACTGTGACAACGGTCGGTAGAACACGGCTGGACGCGATTCGAAACGCTTCCGCCAGATCCTTCGCTCGGGCAATCTGCTCCACATCATCAGCAACGTCCACCGGAGGCACCGTGCCAATACCTTCCGCGTTCAATTTGTCGGCGCCGCTGCGGCGCACCACTTCATCCCGGACCGATTCGACCTCCTGCCCGGGGAGCCGATCGCACTGGAGGACCAATCCCATCCAGACGCTCAGCCCCACACCGACCCAATTCCTGAACCATCGGATCCTGTCGATTCGATCGCACACTTGTCGGTTCATTTTCTTCTCCTCGGGACTTCGTCGCATCGGAAGATTAGCAGCAACAGCAGTCATCCGCTGCCACAATCGGCCAACGCTAGAACCCCAAACCCCATGGATCCTCTGGATCGGCAATCACCGTCACATCGGCCATGATGAATGCCTTACCTTCAATTTTCGGTAGAATGCTTCCCCGCTGCCGATCCAGCCACCGGAAGCTTCCCTCAAAGCGGCTTCCCAGAATGCTTTCCTGAACCCAGCGATCTCCTTCGACCAGATCCCCATCGGCAGCAAGACAAGCTAGCTTGGCGCTGGTCCCGGTACCGCATGGGCTTCGGTCGTATTGAAGCCCAGGGCAAAGAACAAAGTTCCTGCCATCCCCGCCTGGATCGACTGCCTCTCCACACAGCTCCACATGATCAACCATGGGATACCCGGCTTCCCGGACCGCCTGACCAATTCTTTGTGCCACATCGGTCCAGTGCCGCGCCTCGGATAGATGATAAGGGCCTGGCAATGAACTGGTGAGGAAAAACCAGTTGCCGCCCCACGCCACATCCCCCGAGATCGGCCCCAGCCCTGGCACCTCCACCACAAGTCCCTTGACCTCGCGGTGACTGGGTACATTCTCAATCGCCACCCTTCCGCTGTCGCTGACTTCGCAGGTGACGACTCCAACCGGTGTTTCCAGTCGATGGACTCCCGGGTCGATCCGGCCCAGCCACCTTAGTGTCGCCATCAAACCGATCGCCCCATGACCACACATACCCAGGTAACCGACATTGTTGAAGAAGACGACCCCGGCTGTATGCTTTGGATCGGCTGCAGGAAAAAGCATCCCACCAACCATCACCTCCGATCCCCTCGGCTCGCGCGTCAGCATCGTCCGGTAAAAATCTGCTTCCTTCCGCAGCCGCTCTCGACACTGCTCCATCGACAGCCCAGGCCAATCAGGACCACCTTCCACCACCAAACGCGTCGGCTCACCACCCGTGTGGGAATCGATCGCCCGAAACCTCTGCCGATCCATGCTCGCCTTCTCCTCACGACAGCTTGGGCCGATTCCGAATCCCTTCGTGAATCACTCGAAGCACCTGCTGCCGCTCCGCACCGGCGATCGGCAGTCGAGGTGCCCTGGTCCACTCCGTTCCCAATCCACACTCCTGCACACAAAGCTTGATGTACTGCACGAACTTGATGTGGGTATCCAGATGCAAAAGAGGTGTGAACCAGCGGTAGATTGTCACCGCGCGATCCCAATCGCCTGCCTGCATCGCTTCCCATAGTGCCTGATTTTCCTCTGGAAACGCGATTCCGGTTCCCGCCACCCAACCATCGATCCCCAGCACTGCCGATTCCAGCGCCAAGTCATCGACCCCTGTGAAGATGGAGTACCTTCCCCCAACTTCCCGATGCAGATCGGTGATCCTCCGCGTGTTGGCCGAGCTTTCCTTGAGCGCAACGAAATTCGGTACATCTGCCAACCTGGCAAACATCTCTGGGGTGATGTCATTCCCGTAGGCGATCGGATTGTTGTAGATCATGATCGGCAAACGGGTGCTCGCTGCCACCGTGCGAAGATGGGCCATGGATTCCTCTGGATCCGGAGTCCGATAGCTCATCGCCGGCATCACCATCACCCCGTCGACCCCCAACCGCTCACAGTCCTGCACATAGCGAACCGCCTCCCCAGTGCTCGATTCGGCAACGCCGCTAAGCACCGGTAGACGACCACGAAAGGCACCGACCATCGCCGCCATCACCTCCCGCTTTTCGGCTGCCGTCATCACCTGGTTCTCGCCCAGCGATCCCAGGAAGATCAGGCCACCGATTCCTGAGGCAACGAGCACTTCGGCATGCCGAATCGTTCCTTCCAGATCGATCCTGCCATCCCGGTCCATCTGCGTGGTGATCGCAGGATACACTCCATGCCAGTAGGGGGAACAATTCACCTTGGGGCGAGTCACAGGAGTCGGCATCGATCGACCTTACTTCTTCTGAGGAAATGAAATCCAACGCAAAAACCGATCAACCTAATATGGCCGATGGAGGGCAGATTGCCCAGGTGAGTCGCGCGGCAACGGCTTAGGATCCATCGCCACCAGCCCCTCAGAAGATCGCTGCAACAGATCGGCCAGGAAGCCAATAGTCAGGCCACCATGTCGTTCTCCTCTCTCCACCGCTCTCAAGGGGGCGATGCGGTGTAGAGGGGAAGATGACGATACTGCACTTCCAGCGATAATAGATTCAGGCAGGTCACATACAACCTTCCGCCATATGCCCCCCAGGCATCCGGCACCGGCCCGCGGGGCTCCCAGCTTCCTGCGTCATCCCCGGTCGTTTCCTGAGAATCCAAAGTCGCTCGCCGTAAGGCAGCACTCCATCGCTCCCAGGAAGCTCCGCCAACCTGATACACCACCTGGGTTCCATAGTACCAGTAGTAGGTATCTCGTCGATTTCCCCCTTCACCCGTTGCATCAGGAGGTTCCTCCAGAAGGTAGTCCGCTCCCTCGGCGATTGTCGGATGATCGGGTGCCCATCCGGTGTAGAGCCGCATCAGCAATCCGACACTGGTCATCGTTCGAGTGGCGATTCGACCGTGCCGCTGCGCTGCGGTATCGGGCGCATTCCAGTTGTATCGGTACAGGTACGGCTGGTCCTCCGACTGCTGACTGCGTTGGACCCATCTGGCGACACCATCGAGTGTCGTTCTAGGGACCTCCAGACCGGCTAGCTTGCCGCTCTGAAGCGCCATCAAAAACCAACCAGTCACGCTGGTATCAGCACCGCTTCGAGGCTGATAGCGCCAACCGCCCAATTGCCGGTCCTGCGTCGAAGCCATGAAGTCGATCGCCCGCTGCGCCGGCTCGCGGAGCTCCGAATCCTGTGTCATCCCATAGGCTTCGCACAAAGCCAACGCTGCGATCGCATGGCTGTACAGCCATGCGTTGGCATTGGAGGCGGCGTCCATGCGACGGTACAGATCCCCGTCGGCTCGCTGGCCTCGACGCAACGCCTCCAGACCACGCCGAATCGATCCTGCATGCTTTCCCTCCAGATGCGTGTAGCCGGCCCCCTGAAATGCCAGGATGGCCAGGCCCGTAGCCGCCGTATCGCTGCGGATCTTGACGGCAGGATCTCCGCGTTCCAAGTTCCACCACCCATCCTCCTGCTGCGTCGACGCCAGATAATCCAAGCCCCGCTCTATCGCTAGTTCAGCAGCATCCAGATCTCCCTGAGCGTTGCGACTGAGCCGTTCTCTCCGTTTCTGAAAGGCGGGCACTGGTTTGGCAGCCGCCAACTGGTCCGCTAACTTGGAACCTGCTTCTGCAACCCCCTCTACCTTTTCGCCACCCATACCCCGCAATGCCTCTTCGGCATCTCCTCCGATTCGGCCTAGCGGAAGCAAACGCGAAGCGATCGTATCGATCGATCCCACCAGTCGATCCGACGCGTCTTCAATCGATCGCTCGCCTCCCCCAACCCCTGTCGCTGCTTTTGAACGGCCACCCCCGGCCTCCCCACCTACAGTCGATCTAAGCCCACTACGCCGAGTCACCTCCAACCTACGATCCAGTGGGTCTCCAAGCCCCCCCCCGGCAACTGGCTTCGCCATCGACGCTTCGTTCCGACTGATACGTTCTTCCGCCACCCGGCTTGCCTTCAAATTGGCGTCTCGAAGGGTGGGTATCGCTTCGCTGGCCGGTTCCATGGAATCAGCCAGTTGCTGCAACCCCATTTCGGATGTTGCTCTTCGATCCGTCTGCCTCACCCGCTCCCCAACCATCGCTTCGGGGACCGCCTGGCGTTCCAATGCCTCCTCCATCGTTTTGGCTTGCGCCTGGTCGCTCTCCCAGGACCTGCCAGAGATCGCCTGCCGCTTGGGGCGAACTAAATCGAACCGCTTCTGCTCCCCTTGAGGATCCGTCGTCGCTGGTCGATCCTCAGGCAGCTTGGGAATATCGATCGATTTCGCCTCCAAATCCGCCTCCTCCATCTGGCTAAAATCAGCTGACGCTTCAAGCGGCGATGGCGTTGGCTGGCTCATCAACTCCTTCGAATCCATGCTCCACCGATCCAATTCACTCGCCTTGGGCTGCATCTGGAGTGGGGCGAGTTGATCACTGGGGGAGGGGAGGTCGGTCGAGTCGATGGACAAGGAACCGTTTGCCTGCGGTTCCCGAGCTTCTTCACCACGATCCAGAATGGAACGCTTGGAAGCCTGCTGCGCCTCAACCACCGGCTGTGGCAAGTCGAGCGCTGCGATAGCTTGCAGCCGCGCCAGCCGCTCCACCTCCTCCAGACGCTGTGCTTGGCGATCGGCATGATCGTCAGCAGCCCGCGGCTCGCGAATCACTCCCGACGAATCTCCCGATCCATCATTCTCGGGAACCAAGCGCGATCGATTGGCAGCCTGCGGTCCACTCGATTCAAGAGGTTCCGGCGCCCCTTCTTTGGAGCCCTGGAGAGCCATTTCCGATTGCGACTCTTCGATCGCCGCATTCAATTGCTGCTCCAGCCTCTCTTCCTGCGAAGTATCCACCTCCTGCTGCAACCCAGCTGTCAGAAGCTCCTCAGGCAGATACTCGATAGCTACGGTTCGCTCCATCGGAGCTACCATCCTCTCGCCTCCACTGACCTGTTGACGGATGGCAGGCAGCAGCACCCATTCAATCGCTCCGAAAACCATCGCCAAATGCAGCGCGACACTCAGGAGGAATGCGACGACCATGGTTCGCTGCGCCTGGCTTCGCGACATCTGGCGCACAAGCCCCCCTCCCAACCATGCGACGAGCGGCAGCAGCACCAACCAGACCCACGCGTTAGCCCACCACCGAGGATCGTCGAATCGCAAAGCCCGGAAGATGCCCCCACCCACCATCAAGGTGATCAGAATCAGGGAGGCATCGATAGCCCACCAACTGCCAGCGGAATCAGGAGGCTGCCGCAGCCTCCTGTTTTCATCCCTCCCCATTCGCCCGCTCATGGCTTGCGATCCATAGGTGCTGTGGTGATGCGGTACTTCGTCAAGCCGTGCTTCTGACACTGGTCCATGACTCTCACCACCGCATCGACGGGAGCGCGACGATCCGCCCGCATCGTAACCATTGGCTGCGTTATCTTGTCCGCGCCGTAACGCGCCAACAGCAGCCCCAGCGTCGGTTCGTCCAGGGACTTCCCTTGAACATGGAAGCCACCAGCCTGATCGATGGAGACAACCAGCTCTTCCGGCTTGCTGGCAAGCGGCTTTGCGCTGCTAGCCGCTGGCAGCTCGACAGGAAAAGCCCGATCCTCCTGCGCGAATCGGGAAGCGACCAGGAAGAAAACCAACAGGAGAAAGACGACGTCGATCAGCGGCGTCAAGCTAAGGGATTCCAACGCTCTTCCACGCTGCAAACGTACAGCCATCGAACTCAGCCTCCCGATGGAACGCGACGAACCACCGCGCTGCTGGCGGACAGTACCTTGGCCGTACCGGAATCCTCTACCGCTTCATTCGATTCCTGGTAAGCCCGAACCTGTTCACCCAGATCTCGGGCTACCAATTCCTCCCCCGCGATTTCATAACGCGTCCGCCCCTCAAATCGCTCGATTTTCAGCGAAATGGTGGAAATCAGCTCCTCCAGCTGCCGAAAGGCTGCCGAAATTTTTCCTTCGAAGAGATGCGAAAGGATCGCAGCGGGAATGGCGACCATCAAACCGGCCAGCGTGGTCACCAACGCTTCATAGATTCCCTGTGCCAGAAATTCGGCACGGTTCTGTGTGCTATCCAGCTGGGTGGTGTGGTGGAAGGCGTGAATCAATCCCCACACCGTTCCCATCAATCCGAAGAGCGGTGCGATGCCGGCGGCCAAGTTCAACCAGCGCACCGGCGCATAGAGTCGATCGGCATGGCGCTGCATGGCATCCCGCGCCGCTTGATCCACCTCCGTCTGAGGTCGTCCGATTTTCTCCAGTACCGTTTGCACAACTTCCGATCCTGCGGAAGGAAACTGCTGCGTGATGCGATAGGCCTCGCGTGGATTCCAACCCTCAGGATCCCTCGCCATATCCCTCAATCCGCGCGACAAACCTCGCGGCACCACTTTGGATCGACGCAAGCTGATCGATCGCTCGATCGCAATCGCCACCACCACCAGACTGGTCAGGCCGATGGGAAGCATGAACCAGCCGCCGCGTTGAAGGAGCGTCAGCAGATCCAGCCCCCGCGCCGACTCGACACTCAGGTCAGGCGCTGCAGGCTGCCCGCCGGCGTTCTCCCCCTTCAGACGCTCCAGAGCTTCCACGTCGGCCACCTCGGGAGGATCGGGGGTCGCCTGTTGCGCCTGGGTTACCCCGCACCCCAACACGATGATCGCCAGGCCTACCAACAGGCAGGTGACACGTTGCCGCCAGCATCGCGATCGCGGGCGTTCCTTCAATACCACCGATCCCCAAACCACCTGCTGCATCGGTCACCTAGCCTCCCGACCTGTCCCTCGATGAATCAGTCAAGCGAAACAACGCGGATCTTACCTATGGACCGCGAGGGTCGCCTTCTGCCAGAGGAGTCCCCCGGGCACGATCATCCTAGGTCTTTGCCACGGGCCAGACCAGAGGCTAGGGAGAATCGATCGGCCATGGCGAGGTGGAATCCGCCGAATGGCACTGGGGACCCAATAGCTGGTTAGCTATTTGCCTTCGGTGAGCGCGTCCCACCGCTGTTTGGCCTGAGCTGCGAATTCGTGCTTCGGATGCCGTTCCACGATGTACTTGTAGCTCTCAGCCGCCATTTCCCTTGCCTTTTGCCTACCCTCTTCGCTGGAGGAAGCTGCGATGGCTTCTGCGCAGCGGCCAGCTTCGATGGCGCTACGAGCCTGCCAATCGGAAATCGCGGTATCGGTGGAATCGCCGCCGAAACCAAACATCACGCGCTGGAATTCCGGGATCGCCTTGGCATAATCCTTTTGAGCGAAAAAGATCTCCCCCATCATGAACCGCGCACGGGCCGCCGTTTCGTTCCTGTACCTACCCGCCACCTGACCATAAGCCTGCAAGGCCTCCTCTGGACGCCCAGTGTTCTGGTAGCAGTAGCCCAATTCATAAAGCAGCTCAGGCAAAAAAGGAGCCGCCCCTTCTCGCTGCTTGATCTCCTCCAACCACTCCTCCACTTCCTTCCACTGCTTCAGCTCTCTGGCCGTCTGAGCTCCTTGCAGGTAGACCAGTGTCCGAATCTGTTCGTCGATCGTTTCCGGCCGCACCGATCCTTCGATGGAACTTCGCGCCGCACGATAGAGCTTCCAGGCTTCTGCAGATCGACCCGCTTTCGCAGCGCACTGAGCCTGCATGAAGAGACCATCGACCTGTAGATCCCCTTCCGGAAACTGCGTCACCTGCTCGCGAAACCACTTCTCCGACTCGCTGAACTCCCCTTGCTTGAAATAGGACCAGCCAAGTTTGTGCAGTGCCTTCTCCTGAAGCTGCGTGTCGCTGGTCCCTTTCCATGCGGCGGTGTAGGCCGTGATCGCCTTGCTGAATTGATCCCGCGCGTACTCCGCTTGGCCGATATGGAAATTCGATTCCGCCGCAAACCCGCTCTCCGGAAATCGCTGCAGCAGTTCCTGGAAGGTCTCCATCGATTTTTCGGACTGCTGTAGATCCTTCTGTGTCCATGCCAGTTCGTAGAGCACGCGGTCCAGCGCTGGATACTGGGGATGGGCTTTCCGAAGCTCCAGGAGCACCTCTTGGGCTGGTTGTGGCTGGCCGTCCGAAGCCAGCGTGAACCCTAGTTCCATCATCGCTTCGGCTTCTTTTGGATCTCCTTTTCGAACCTCTCTCGCCAGCTTCAACGCTTCGATCGCCTCGGGCACACGCCCCATTTGCCGCAGGCAGATCCCTCTGGCCATCTGCACATCCCCCTGGAGCGATTTGGATAGGGAGGGACTGCGGCCGACCGCATCCAGCAAGCCGACTGCGACATCCAGCTTTCCTTGCTGCATCGCCAGCCCTGCCTGGCCGTATCGCGAAAGATCAGCCAGCTCGCCCTCCGGCTGCCGTTGCAAAAGCCTCTGATAGAAGTCAGCGGCGCGATCCCATTGCTGCTGCTCGGACGCCGCCCGCCCCAGACGCACCATCGACACCCCAAAGTAACGGCTCGATGGATACTGCTCCACCAACTGCTCCAGGGCCCGCTGTGCCACCTCAGGTTGGCGAGCCTCTTCGGCTGCCTGGGATAATAGGTATAGCCCCTTCTCCTGAAACGGCCCCGATTGCTTTACCACCGGCTGCAAAACCGAAATTGATTCCTGACTGCGTCCTAGCCTTCGAAGGGAGCTTGCGCGCCAGTAGAGCAGCTCCACACGCCCCGACTCATCCAATCGATCCCCAGAAATATTCTGCAGGATACCCAGGCTCTCTTCCCAACTCCCCTTTAGGTTCAACGCCCCCGCAAGACGCAGTTTCCATCGATCGACCGATTCATTCTTTGGATCTTTCTCGATCAAGGCACGAAGCTGCGCAATCGCCTCATCGGACTGCCCGCCCTGCATGGCGGATTCAGAACTAAGCAGCAGTACTTCGGAGGCCAGCGAATGGTCGGCATGTTGCGACAGAAAGTTGTTGCATAGCTCTTTGGATGCCTGGAGATCGCCCATCTGAAAGGCAGCGAGTGCTCCCTGGTAAAGTGCCTTGGGGCGCAGTCCCGGATCTCCGCTGGCGACCACGGCTGCGTACAGTGCCCTCGCTTCCGCCCAGCTTCCGGTCTGCTGCATCAACGCATCTGCCAAGTCGATCTGCAGGGAGTCATGAGCCGCCGTCTCCTGGCTCCACGCCAGAGTTTCTCTGGCCAACCGCTCCGCCTGGGCGTACTGTTTCTGATTCATCTCCATCTGAATCAACCAATGAGCCGCCTCGGCTGCCAGCGCATCACGCCGCCCCAACAGACCTTCCAGCCGCGGCTTGGACTGGACATCGCGCCCATCGCGAATCTCCAGAAGCGCCAGGGCCAGTTGAGCCCGAGGTCCGTGAGCCGAATCGGGGTAGTCCGTCAGCAGGCGGCGGTACGACTCCTCAGCGGCTTTCCATCGACCTGCCTTGCTGAGACTGGCTCCCAGTCGGCTAAGCGCCCGCTCGCGCAGTGGTCCCTCCGATTCCGACACCAGTCGCTCGAACATCATCGATGCTTCGGCAAAGCGACCATTGCGAAAGTCGATTTCCGCCTGACGAAACTGCGCCTCCTGGACCAGCGGGTGCTTGGGATAGCGTGTCAAGAAATCGCGATAGCCCTGCTGCGCCGCTGGCTCACGCCCCGCCTGATCGTCCAGAGAAGCCAACGCGAAAAGAACCTCCGACCGCAAAGGCGATTGTTCCCATCGCTTGACCTGTAGAAACTCGCGATACTTCTTGGCTGCCTCCTCCTTCTGCCCCATGCGAACTAGGCAGTCCGCAGCATAGTAGGCAGCTCGATCCGCATAGGCACCGTCAGGAAACTCCTTGCCGATGCGCTGAAAGGCATCCAATGCCAAAGCGTAGGAATCTTTGCGAGCCGCTTCCGGCTCTCCTGTGTCCGATCCCGCATTGGCCTGAGCGCCTTTCCAATAGCTCCAGCCCAAATGGACCAGAGCTTCCTCCCTCAGCTCCGAAGCCCCCTTCGGCAACGACTCGGTCAACAGCCTAGAGGCCTGATCCAATCTGGGTGGATCGACTCTCAAATAGCAGATCGCCAGGTAATGCTGAATCTTCGGGACCAAAGGATCGTTCGGAAACTCCTTCAGCAGCGATTCCCATTCGACAATTGCCAGATCGAAAGCGGAGTTGTTCTGATAGCTTGCCGCATCGGCATAGCGACGCACCAGATCGGTGCTCGACGCCGTCGCACCCCCTGGCACTCCCGCTTCCTGCGCCACTCCCACCGAAGCGACCGGATCCATGGCGGTCGCTACCGCCACGGTGAACCAGGCCAAGCCGATGCGAGGCATCCGCCGAAAGGCCCCCAGACGTTTGTCGAGTCTTGCTGCGCCCATCGTCCGCCCCCAACTCTCATAACGCTTTCGAGACAAGCAAGAAAAGATGCCTGCCAAACGCAAAACCACCGACTTTTTAAGCCACCGCATTGGCCAGCGCCTAGTTGAATTCGTTCTTTGCGTCGCAATTCCTATCTTCGGCACCTTTCCTAACAACGATTCAACCATCACAGAGAACGTCTCCGCAACGCCCCAGCCCGCAAAATCCCCCCAAACCTCCAACTCTTCGCGTCACTTCCTCCCCAAGCCGTTTGCCTGCATTACATTGACAGAGTGTTCGCCTGACCCGTTTTTGTCTCCCGCTTCGTTCCATCGCTCCATGCAAAATATCCTCGTCACCGGCGGTAGCGGCTTCATTGGTTCCCACCTGGTCGATCGACTCCTGGGCCTGGGACATCATGTCACCGTCATCGATGACCTCAGCACCGGTCGCGTCAAGAACCTCGCACACCTAGCTGGCAATCACCAAGTGGAGGTGATCCACGCCGACCTAGCGGATCCGAATCTGGTTGCCCAACAGGTCGCCCGCGCTGACCAGGTTTACCACCTGGCCGCTGCTGTAGGGGTAGCACTGATCGCCAGCCATCCAATCCAGACAATCCATCGCAATATCTATCCAACCCAGTTGCTGCTAGAGGCCTTGGAACTGCAGCGGAACCGCGGGCGGGAGATTCCCTTTTTCCTGGCCAGTACCAGCGAGGTCTACGGAAAGAACCCCAAACCCATCTGGACCGAAGAAGACGACCTGGTCTTCGGCGCCACCACGCGGCCCCGATGGAGCTATGGAGCCAGCAAGGCAATCGACGAATTCCTGGCTCTTGCGCACCATCGGCAATGGGAATTGCCTGTCGTGATCGGCAGATTCTTCAATGTCGTCGGCCCACGCCAGACCGGCGCCTACGGGATGGTCCTCCCTCGATTCGTTGAAGCTGCCATGAAGGGCCAGCCGCTACTGGTCCATGATGATGGCCAGCAACAGCGATGCTTCGCCCACGTCGCCGATGTGCTCGATGCAATCATCGAGTTGATGCAAACCCCCTCGGCCTATGGTCGCGTCTACAACATCGGCAGCGACCACCCCATCTCCATCGTCGACCTGGCAAATAGAGTTCTGTCGATCGTCAACCCCAAGGGGACGATCCAGTTCCAGTCCTACCGGGATGCCTACGACCCCGACTTCGAAGATGTGCGGCGACGCGTCCCCGACCTGACTCGACTCCGCTCCACCATCCAAGCCCGCCCCAGACACTCGATCGACGCCATCATTCGCGATGTCTTTCAGTCGCTTCAAGCACAGCCAACTCCGCAGGATTCCTGACCAAACCGAAGATCGTAAGGAACGCCAGCATTTCAATTGCTGTTGGCAGGCATCCAGCGATTTGGTACTCCCACCGCATCGAAACAGGGTAGTCATTCTGCCGAGCGCCCCAAAGCTCTTGGTATGGAACGAGCCTCCTTCCTTCGGCATGGGAATCCGGCGATGGCATGGAATGCAGCGACTCTTCACCAAGCCTGCCCTCAGTGGCTCAAGCGAACCCCTTGGTTGCTCTGGTCGCTCCCCTGGATGCTTCTGGTCGCCATGGCCGCCTGGTGGGCATCCGGTCACCCCGCGCTATCCTGGACGACCACATCCCGGTGGGTATCGGTTGGGTCAGAAAACCTCTGGACACCCGAGCAGATGCAAGGGATAGAAATCGCCCTGGCAGCCAGGGGGCTGAACGAGTCTCGATGGGAACAGAAGAAACTTTTGGTGCCAGTGGAAAAACGGCAGGCCTACGCCCAGGTTCTCGCCGACTCCAAGCCATGGCTGGGCCGACTAGGGGAAGCCACCAGCCAGTCGAATTCCAACAACCCCTTCGAATCGCTTAGCGCCGCACGCGAGCGACAGCGGCGAGCCAAACAGCAGGATATTGCGAGAGGTCTTTGCGAACTTCCCTTCGTCGCCATGGCCTGGGTCTGTCACGACGAACAGAGTACCGGGTCGATCAAGGCGGGTACCGATCAATCGGCCAGCGTCTGGATCCGCCCCAAGGAGAAAACCATCCTCAGCGCGGAGATGAAGCTGGCGATCGCTCGTCAAGTGCAGGCTAGCTTTGCGGGTCTGCCCCTGGACTCCATTTCGATTCTAGACCTGAGCAACGGGGAGTTGTTTCTGGCCAGTCAGTCCACGCCTCCACGCCTCCAACTGGAAGAAAGAATCAAGGCGCAGGAGCGTGAACTTCGCGAGAAGGCCGAGCGATTGCTGGCTCCTTTGACACAGGCCTATGGTCCGATCCGGGTCGAACTGACGGTGGCTGCCGATGACGACCCGTTTTCGCCGAATGTCCAGGAGGATCAATCGCCTGAGACGATTCGACCTGCGGGGCGGACCGTCGATCTGGCGGATCGGAAGCCACCTGCGAAGAAGGAGGCCCAAGAGCCGCCAAGCAGCAGCGGGGTGCCCCTCGTGAACAATCCTTCGTTCCGCTATGCCTTTGTGGTCTCCCTTCCCGAACTGCCAGCGCGGGATTCAGGAGTATCCGGCTCGTCTAATCCCCCCCTCGCGCCTGATGAAGCGGTCGCCAATCCGCTTCACGCCAAAGTCCGATCGCTGCTGATGGGCCTGTTCGACGAAGCATCCACCCAACCGTCCAACATCCAGATCACCCTAGTCGATTACCCGCCAGGTCCTTCTGCAC
>JBIINB010000247.1:0-3799 GCA_044337705.1 Pirellulaceae bacterium
TCGATCGACTGCGGTGCCTCCTCCAGCCACGCTGTCGGAAGTTCGACGGTAAAAGTTCGGGCTGATCCCAGCGGAGTTGTTTTCTGGGGAGATCCCTTCAGTTCCTTTGCTGTAGGTGACACGACCGTTTTCCGCCACGTTTCCAGCGACTCTCCTTCTTGGGTAGTTCCATCCACTTGGATACTGAGGGGGAGTTGGCCACTGGAATGGAAATTCCATTCGATGCGATGATCGCCGCAGATGCATTGCAGCGATTCCAGGCCGCCGAGCGTCGCGCTCCACTGGAGACGTTGCGGCCAGCGATCGCCTTCTCGCCACAGGGTTGCTTGATCGATGGGATCGGCTTTGCCAAAGTCGACCAACATGCCGCGATCAATCGACCGCAGTTTCCAAAGCTGCGAGCCTCTTTTCGGATAGACGCCGATACCGATCGGCATTCCCTGAACCGATGTCAGAGGGATTCGATCGACCAACTGCAGCGCAAACTCTTTTGGGGTCTGAGTGGGATCGGAAGAGAGGCTTGGCCAGGTCCACTGCTGGTCTTGCATTACAATCGTCGGAAAATCCTGAGTCCCCAGAGCGACGACGACCGCCTGTTTGGTGAAGTCGATTACCGGCGTTGTCGACTTGGGGAAAAGTATGATCCAAAGGTTTTTCCAAAAGTTTGGGTCGCCGATCCAATCGTGATTAGGGAAGGGAGGTCGAGGCGCTTTTGTATCCAGCGTGCCGGTCCACCCAACCCAGTGCGTCGTCCCGTTGGCGTTCAGTTGGACAGGGAGGGTGGCAGCCGATGCTGCCGAAAGGAGGAGCATTTCGCGTCGAGTCCACATGGTCGCATCCCTTGAAGGCCGGCGTTAAATCGCCTTGGAAGATACCAGTAAACGAAGTCGTCTTTGTTGGGTACGGCGGTGGGTGCGGGGGGCTATTCCGCGGGTGCTTCGCGTTCTTTGAAGAGTCGATCGAGCAGTCCGTTGACGAATTGTCCGGAATTGCGGCTTCCATATCGTTTGGCGATATCGACCGCTTCGTTGATGGCAACGCGGCCGGGAACCGAGCCGAAGAACATTTCGTAGGCTGCAATCCGAAGGATGTTGCGATCGATGGCCGACATCCGCTTGAGCGACCAGTTGGCGGCATTTTTGGAAAGCAACAGGTCGATATCTTTGCGATGGGAGCGGACTCCCTGCAGAAGTTCGGTGGCAAATTGTACGAGGGGACGATTGCCCAAAAGCCTTTGACTCAAGAACTCATGCGAAGGGTCGTCATCGCGTGTTGGGTGAAATTCTTCCTCGAACAAGACTTGCAAAACAATTTCCCGGGCTCGTCGTCGCGTGGTCATGGCAACCTGTGGGCTCGCTGATAAAAGCGACCGTGTTAGAGGGATGGCAAGGTGGTCTTCGAGGCAACCGATCGGTACCACAAAAATGCATGTCGCCTATCATCCTCTCTGTCCTGCGTTCGCTCAAGGCCATTCACTTCCTGGATTGTCCAGTAGGTTTGTGTTGGAATCCGGTAGAGAAGCGAACGGACGGCGATTGGCTAAGTTATAGTGAGCGGTTTGCTGAGAGAGGGGTGTTCAAGAGCCCTGATGTTTTCCAGCCGACTGCGGGGAGGGGATGATGCGAGGTAGGTTGTCGAGAAGAAATGTCCTGCGGGGGGGCTGCTTCCTTGGGGCGATCGGTACGACCCCCTCATGGTTGCTGGGAGAACAGCCCCGGCCTGCCGGCGGATTCATTTATGAGTCGGCTAAATTTCCCGAATGTCATGCTTCGACGCTGGTGGCGACTTCCGATGGCGTTGCTGCCGCATGGTTTGGAGGGACGGAGGAGGGGAATCCCGACGTCGGGATTTGGTGGAGCCGTTGGAGGCCAGAGGCTGGATGGGAGACGCCTGTCCTGGTGGCGGAGGGGGTGCAGTCGATCGGCGCTGATGGCAAGCAGTTGCGGTTCCCATGTTGGAATCCTGTTCTGGTGCCGACTCCCTCAGATGGACTTTTCCTCTTTTACAAAGTTGGCCCCAGTCCCGATCGCTGGTGGGGCATGGTGACCCGTTCTTCGGACGAGGGAAAGTCCTGGGGTCACGCGATGCGACTGCCCGAGGGGATTCTCGGGCCGGTTCGCAATAAAGCAGCTATCTGCGGAGATGGCACCTACTTGTTTCCAACCAGCACCGAGGCAGGGGGGCCATGGCGAGTTTACTTTGAAAGAGCGAAAGCTCCTTTTGAGCATCCAAGATTAAACACGACTTGGGAGAGGACCGAGCTTCTTTCGACGGCCGAGGGTCTGGGAGGGATTCAGCCCACGCTGCTGAAACATCCCGATGGGACTTGGCAGGCGCTATGCCGCTGCGACTCTAAGGGGAAGCGGATCCTCCAAACCTTTTCTAGGGACGATGGCCACAGCTGGACGCCTTTGGAACCGATCGATCTGCCCAATCCGAATTCGGGTATTGATGCGGTTACGCTTCAGGATGGGCGTTTCCTGTTGGTTTACAATCACACCCAGCGGGGTGCGATTTTTCCGGCCGGTCGTCAGGCGATTCACCTATCGATCAGTCGCGATGGGAGAACGTGGGAGGCCTGTGGGATCCTGGAGCAGCGAGAGCGGGGCGAGTTTTCTTACCCTGCAGTTATCCAACTGAAAGATGGGTCGGTCCACATCACGTACACATGGCTACGCAAAAAAATCGCTCACCGCATCCTCGATCCCTCGCAATTGCGCTCCTATCCCATCCGGGATGGTAAGTGGCCTCAGGAAGCATCCGATTGGACGGTTCCGTAGCCGATTCGGTGTCGTTTGGATGGCGATCCCCAGATCGCTTGCGATATTCTTTGGTTTGATAGTTCTCCCAAGCAGGCTCTGGCTTTCAATCATGCAACCGCGTCTTAGGAAGGTTTCGCACGTGAATGGTACCATGCTGTATCGGACAGTAGCCGTATGGTTTTCGGTAATGTGGCTATGGCAGGGAGGGCATAAGGGTGCGTTGTTGGAGGCGCAAGAGACTCCCAAGCTGAAGGCCTTACTGATCGCAGGTGGCTGTTGCCACGATTACCAGAATCAGGTGCGAATTCTCAGCGAGGGGATTCAAAAGCGATCTCAGGTCCGAGTCGATGTTCTATGGACGCAGGATGGGAGCACCAATCCGCCGCTGCCTGTGTTCGATCGCACGGATTGGGCCGAAGGCTATGACGTCGTGATCCACGACCACTGCGCCGCCGACAACAAGGACCTTTCGGTGATGCAACGCATTCTGGACGTGCATCAGAAGTTGCCTGCGGTACATCTGCACTGCGCCATGCATGGCTTCCGGAACGGTACGGAACTGTGGTTTCAGCACCTGGGGTTGGGAAGCAATAGTCACGGACCTCAGGAAGCGATTGAGATCGAGTGGTTGAAGTCCGAGCATCCGATTTTGGAGGGGCTACAGGCTTGGAAGACAGGCCCGGAAGAGCTGTACAACAACCTGAAGAATTATGGAGCTGTTCCAATAGCACGCGGCACTCAGCGTTATCTTCGCGACGGCCGCGAGGTGGTCGACCAGCAGGTGGTGGCCTGGGTGACCGAAAGGGGATCGGTCCGAACGTTTTCGACCACCTTGGGGCACAATACCGACACAGTTGCTGATTCCAGATACCTGGATCTGGTGACACGTGGACTGCTTTGGGCCTGCGGCAAGTTGGATGCTGAGCATCTGGAAGGATACCAGGGGGAGCATACGATCCGCTTGATGGCGGCCGATGGGATGGTGGATGGTGAGGACGGTGGGCTGCCTAAGCCGCCTGCCGGGGCGACGTTGGTGA
>JBIINB010000032.1:0-38530 GCA_044337705.1 Pirellulaceae bacterium
TTCATCGGACAGCAGAAGCAGGCTACTTTGCTGCACGATATCGGTGACCAGGAGGGATGAGAAATCGAGTTTTCTTTCGCGGGCGAGATCTTTCAGTGACTGGTGCAGTTCGTCCTTTCGATCCCAGAAAAGGTCCCATCCGATTTCCTCGATCTGCGAGATGGAAAAGCGAATGCCGTGTTCCTCGAATTCCTTGCAGTCCTCTCGCACCACGTCGCGCGCTGCGCAGACGCGAAGCGCCGAGCCGATTCCGAAGAAGTCCTTCGCGAAGGCTTCTAGATCGACTGGGCAAAGCGGCCGCACCCATTCCAGAAGATCGCGATCGACCTGGGTGGCGGTTGGCGAGCGGAGGAAGAGGGTATCCGAGATGATTCCAGCGGCCAAGCAGAGGGCAATACCGGGGGTGGGAGTGATGCCGCTGTAGCGGAACTGCCTAGCGACCAGCGTGCAGGTCGATCCGACCGGGTCGTTGATAAATCGGATCGGCTGAGATGTCTTCAGAGTGCCTCCGATTCGGTGGTGGTCGAGCACCTCAAGGATATCGGATTCATCGGCGCCAAGAACTGCCTGCCCCAATTCGTTGTGGTCGACCAGGATCAATTGCGGGCGTGGTGGATTGAGCAGGTCGGATTTGGAGAGCACGCCGATCAGGTGTCCATCGGGATCGACGACCGGAAAAAGGCTTTGACGCGTCCGGTCGATGGCCAGGCGCGCTTCTGCCAAAGGCATTTTGCTGGGAAGGGAAAGGAAGTCGTTCTTGAGGGCGGCGTGGACACTGCGCGCTGTCTTCAGACGCATCGTGGTCGAGGCGGTATCGAAGGGACTGAGAATCACCGTCACATGGTTGGCCTTGGCCAGCTGTAGAAGGCCTGGTGACAACTGGTATCCACCGGTGATGACAATCGCCCGTACCCCATGTTCCAGCGCGGGAAGCTGGATGGTGGGACGGTCACCGCAGACCACCAGCAGACGTTCCGCCGGGAATCTCTGCATTCGCTGAGTGAATCCCTCAGCGCTCATCGCCCCTACCATGATGAGGACCGAGCACAGCTGGTCGATGTTTTCCTGATGCTGGAAGGTGCCTTCGAGTACCTTGCACATTTTCTCCAGGGAGCTTTGGACCTGACGGGCCTGCAGTGGGTCGGAATCCCCCTCAAAGATCACGTGCATCAGATCGAGAAGCGTGAGCATTCCTTCGACGCGACGGTCATCGCCGAGCACTGGGATATTGCTGAGGCGATGGGCCTGCATCTTGTCATAGACTTCGTAAAAGACCTCCGTCCGGTGTGCGGTGATCGCATCCTTCCTGCAAAGGTCGTCTACTTCCGGACGAACATCCATGATGATGCGCGGGGCTGCTAATCCCGCAGTTTTCAGAACAAATTCGGTCCGTTTGTTGAGGCTACCACAGCAAGCGGCGATCGCATCGGGCCTCGTTGTCTTCTGCAGATAGTCGGCGTAACCGATCGCTGAACAAATCGCATCGGTATCAGGATTGCGATGACCGAAGACGAAGACGGACATAGGTGAACCAGGCTCCCTGAGGCGACATGTCGTCCGGAGCACCCGCCCATGGCGTCCGGGGTCCAGGCGAGCGACTCCGGTGCCATCGTCGTCAGGACGCTTCAATTATAGATCGGGAGTACCGATCCGGCGACGCCTCTTTTCCATTCCCCGTGCGGGGCTGTCCAGCTCTAGGCCGCAGAAGGCGAAACGAGGTACCTGCGTGGGGGTATTGCGTCCACCGATCAGGTTGGGCTGGATCCGTTTCGGATGAATCGCAGTGGCATTTCGTCCAGAGGGTCAACCAGGGCCAGGCCCACCTTTCCTTGAAGCAGCTCGTCTAGCCGCTCCCCTATGATCTTCTTCCTCCAACCCTGAAGGAGTGCAGGCGGGTCCTGTTGGGAGTTTCGCTTGGCATTGATTCGATACAGGGCGTAGTCGCGCAGGTCATCGGTGGTACCGACCAACGCTGGCGACAGCGTCTGCTCTCGGCACACATACGCCAAGCCGGCATGGAGGAACTGGGTTACCATGCTGGAGATGGTCTGGTAGCCGAACTTGGTTCGCTTGGGCCAGGGAGGACAGGGTTGGCCTGCGGATGCGTCGACGACTTCGATGATTTCATTCCAGGAATTGCGGAGCAGTCGTTGGTTCATGCCACGGACGGAGTCGAGCCCAATTCCGCCCCTGGTAGCCTGTTTGGCGATTTCAATCAGCAAATCGTCCCGAAGCATGCGACGGGCCGGTTGATTGCGCTGCCTCGCTTGCTGCTCTCGCCATTTCCAAAGTCCGTAGGCTACCTGCAGCGATCTTCCATCCAGAGACTGAATCCCAGAGACACGAAACCAGTTTTCCGAGGTCTCCGATTCGATCAATTCGGCCTTCCGCCACTCCATCTCCTCGTCCATCCAGCTGCGACGTCCGAGCCTCACCATCTGCTCGTCCATGGCTCGGTAGATCGTCAGGAGGTCATCGACATCCTGAATGGCATACTGCAGCTGGCTTCGGGAAAGCGGGCGTATCCGCCAATCGGATCGCGTATGCCCTTTGGCCAATTGTCGGCCTGTGTAGCGTTGAACCAGATTGGAGTAGGACGATGGGAACTCCAGCCCCAGCAGTCCCGCGGCGACCTGCACATCGAAAAGATCCGGGAAGCCCTTGCCGGTGGCGCGGAACGCAAACAGGAATTCCTCGCGGGCCGCATGGACCACCACGCGGCGGGAAGGGTCCAGCACCAAGTTCCAGAATCGATCCAGAGGACCGCAGTGAAGCGGATCGATCACCGCTTTCCAATGATCGGTCGCCAGTTGCAGCAGACACAGCTGGGGCCGGTAGCTGTCCTCCGAAACGAATTCGGTATCGAACGCCAATAGATTGGCTGACTCGATGCGTTGGCACAGCGTCTCAAGCGCAGCACCGCTTTCTATCAATTCGAATTCGTTGGAAGACACGGAGTGGCCAATCGGCTTCTTGCGGGTTTTGGCTTGGGTCGGTCAGCGCACCAAAGCACCTGCCAGGGCGTTCGATCGCCATGGAGGTCGATGGCCGGTAGGGCCCAGAGGGTGCGACGGCGGGAAATCGAACAGCACGAACGTTTCTTGTAGCGGTTTACCGAGCCGAATGCAACCGGCCGCCAGTGATTCAGCCGTTGAGGATCGCCTTTTCTCAGCCTAGCCTCCGTGGCTGACCGGTGGGTGAACCGATCCGAGTGGCTTCTTGCCAACCTGCCCGATCGACTCTATCGTTCAGACTGCCAGTTCCATGGAAGGATTGGGGTTGGGGCAACGTGCCTGAACCCCGCCGCCCTTGCCGGCATCGTTGCGGAACGGACTCCACCCGATCTCTTTTCCCTCAGGGCTCGCCGATGAGTCGCACGGAACATCCTTTGCCAACTTGTCCCCCGATAGAAACCCCCGATGATCTGAAGCGAACCAATGGCACGCAGCTTCTGGTGAGCGTTCGATCGGTTGAGGAGTTGCAGTCGGCGATGGAGGCGGGAGTGGCCTGGATCGACCTGAAAGACCCCGAGAGTGGTTCCTTAGGACGCCCCGCACCGGCAATGGCGCTGGAGGTCGGCAGTCGTTTGACCGCTTTGCGTCAGCAGAAGGCATTCCAAGCTGTTTTCAGCGTCGCGTTGGGGGAATGGCAGGATTGGGTCAGTTCGAAGGAATGCCATGCCGCGTCTATCTGGGGGCAGTTTGACTATTGCAAGGTGGGCTTGAGCGGCCAGGCCGATTTGGAAGAGGTATGCGAGTCGATCGAGCGAACGATGCCTCCGGAGTTGGCCAGCAAGTGGATCCTGGTTCACTATGCCGATCAGGATGTGGCGAAGGGGCCCTCCTTTGAAGATGTGATGCGTGGAACCTTGCGGCTTGGTTCCAAGCATCTGCTGGTCGATACGTGGCAGAAGCAAGGGCGCAGTCTGGCTGATCTGGTTTCGGATGAGACGATCGCGGGCTGGGTGACCGCTGCCAAGCGCCACCAGATCACTTTGGCGCTGGCCGGGTCGCTGCGTGTCGACCAATTGGCTCGAGCTGCCTCCTGGGGTGCCGACTGGATCGCGGTGCGGTCTGCGGTCTGCGAAGGAGGGAATCGAAGGTCGCAAGCCAGTTACGAAAAAATGCGCTACGCTCGTGAGGTGTTGGAGCGACGAGAGACCAAGCACGAGATTTGATGTCGCCGGGAAAGCTTGATCTGTCTCCCAGAGTGCAGTTTCCTGTCAGGGAGGCTCTGACCAGCAAGCAGCCGGCAATGGCATGCTGTTCAAGTCAGGGGCGATGACTTTCTTCCGATCCGGTCCAGGTCAGCAGCAGTGCTTTCAGCGATTCGATCGGCATTCCCAGATGCCAGGCGGTGGCGATACCGGCCAGCCATCCGAGAACCGTGAGCCGATCGAAAGGTATAGCGGGGGAAATGCTGTGCAGCGGCAGGAGATCTTTCTGATTTAGTCCGTCAAGCAGGCGGACCATCTGGTTTTGTACCACCACCGCTCTCCGTCCTCCTTCCACCTGATTGGTTATCGCATCATCGATGCCGTTCCAACCCAGAAGGATGGTTTTCCCGGGGCATAACGGTTGCATGGCCATGCAGGCGGGGTCATCGGACGGCAGGATGGCAGCGCCATTTGGGAGTACCATGTCGACGGGAGTGCGATGCAGTGCAAAGCGGCGTTCCGGATCATCGAGATCGAATTCTCGCATCAGGTCGATCGGCACATCGACCCCCAGTACCACAGCCACTTCGACGCGATCGACCCCCAAACCATGTCGCAGGATGGATTCAGCGGAAGACTCGATCACGAGAGCTTCGACATCGGGGTGGAGCAGCAGCCGCTGGGCAACGGGCTCCTCATGGGCGGGGGGAAGTCCCAGTTGTCGGTCATCGAGAAAGAATCCATCGCTGGTAGACCAACCGGTGCACCAGCCGATCCGCTGGAGGGCATGGCGAATCAATCGGACGGTGGGGCCATTGTTGGCAGCACCGGAAACGGTGACGACAGGAACGCGTGCGTTGGTACCCGGTGCGAACATCGAATCGACGATCGCCTTCCCGACCGGTCGCGGATTGCCCACGGCAGGTTTCAAGTGCATGAGGAGGCCCGGCCCGGCATTGACTTCCACGATCGCAGCTCGCTGGTCTTCCAGCGGGCAGGAAATGTCGAGAGCGACCAGATCGATTCCAGCGATATCCAGCCCGACGGTTTTGGCGGCTAGAACCACCTGAGCTGCCACATCAGCATGGACCTGGTCGGTGACGTCGTAAAGCAAATTGTCGGTGCGTTGGATGAGGATCCGTTTACCGTTGGCCGGGATGCTTTCCAGCGTCAGGCCCTGTTGCCTCAAAGCCGAGTCGAGCAGGTCATCGAAGTCGACTAGTGAAAGAGGGCTGTCCTCATCTTCTCCTCGCCGTGGGTCTGCATTGACCACTTGGTCGATCAGTTGACGGACGGTGCGAACACCATCGGCATCGACCACCACCGGCTCCCCTCTCGAGGCGGCGACGCATCGGTCCCCGACGACCAGAAGACGATGTTCGTATCCAGGCACATAACGCTCGACGATGACGCCACTGCCTTCCCGTATTGCCAGATCGTAAGCGATACGAATCTGATCCGGATCGGTCAGATTGATCATCACCCCGCGTGAGTGATTAGCATCGACCGGTTTGACGACCACCGCCCCTTCGATCTCCTCCGCTGCTGCTACTGCATCATCGGAATCGGAGACTCGACGCCCCTCAGGTACTGGGACACCTACCGATTGAAGGAGTTGCTTGGTTAGCTGTTTATCCTGCGCGATCGATTCGGCGATGGCGCTGGTACGGTTGGTTTCGGCGGTCCAGATGCGGCGCTGGTGTTTGCCGTGGCCAAAGAGCACCAGGCTGCCTTGGTTGAGCCGTCGGAAGGGAATCAGTCGGTCGGTAGCGGCTTCGACAATAGCTCTTGTGCTGGGGCCCAGCAATCGTCGTTCGGCGATTTCGTGCAGCCTTGCTACTTCCGTTTTGACGTCGTAAGGAAGATCATAGACACACGCCTTCAGCAGGTCGCGCGCGGTATGAAGGCTGGCCACCCCGAGCGTTTCCTCTTCAAAGCGAACGGCCACCTTGTAGACCCCCGTTCGCGACATTTCGCGGGCGCGTCCAAAACCTACGTTGCTTCCTGCTAGCGTCTGCAGTTCCAGCGCCGTGTGCTCGAGGATGTGCGCCAGATAGGTGCCACGATCCAGTCGCTGGAAAAAGCCTCCCCTTTCTCCAACGCTGCACCGATGCTCAATCACGGTCGGCAACCAAGCCTTATACCGTTCATTGAATCCCGGAATCAGCTCGCTGGAAAAATCGTTTAGAAGGCCAAGGTCGACCCAGACCTCAAGGCAGGGGCGGCGCGACCAGTAGTTGGGACCGCGCAGGATCATCAGGCGTTCGAAAGGGAGGAATTCTCCAAGAGACTCAAGGGATGGGAAGGCAGGGGAATCGGTCACAATACTGCGTCCCTCTGGGGCCGATGCGAGTTTGGTTCGTACGTCGATTCGATTATGATACAGCGCCAGCTTTGGCTTCCCCAAGATCAGTCGAGGGATAAGGAGCCAGGGAATCGAAATGATTGGACTGGTGGAAGGCCGTGGTGAGCGCTGCAGCATCGTTGTTTTTAGAAAAGGCAGGGGCGGAATGGCTGTTGGATTTGCGATCGTCGGATGTGGCATGATTGCCAAGTTTCACGCGCGGGCAATCCAGGAGATTCGAGGTGCCAAGCTGATTGCCTGCTACAACCCAACGCTCCCCAAGGCACAGGGGTTTGCCGAGCAGTTTGCTTGCGATGCGTACGATTCGATCGAACGGATGCTGGAACGGTCGGACGTCGATGTGGTGACCATATGCTCCCCCAGCGGCGCCCATCTGGAACCGGGATTGCTGGCGGCGCGTGCGGGGAAGCATTTGCTGGTGGAAAAGCCGCTTGAGGTGACGCTGGCGCGATGCGATCGACTTATCGATACCTGCCATAAGTACGGTGTTCGCCTTGGAACCATCTTCCCATCGCGGTTCCACGAGGCGGCTGGCGTGCTGAGGCAGGCTGTGACCGCAGACAAATTCGGCAAGATCGCTTTGGCCGACGCCTACGTGAAGTGGTTTCGAACCCAGCAGTACTACGACAGTGGGGCCTGGAGAGGGACCTGGAAACTGGACGGTGGCGGGGCGCTGATGAATCAAGCGATCCACAGTGTTGATCTGCTCCTTTGGTTGATGGGGGATGTGGATCAGGTGACCGGCTGCACCGGAATTCGGGCTCACGAGCGGATTGAAGTGGAGGACACTGCGGTGGCGACGCTGCGATTCGCTTCGGGAGCCCTTGGGGTGATCGAAGCGACCACTGCCGCCTACCCTGGATCGCTCAAGCGGATCGAGATCAGCGGAAGTCGAGGGTCGGCTGTTCTGGAAGAAGAAAGCATCATTCGATGGGACTTCGATAAACTCTCGCGGCGGGACCAGAAGATCCGGGAGCAATTCCTCCATGCCACCAAGACCGGCGGAGGAGCGGCGGATCCGGCTGCTATCGGGCACCAGGCTCATCGCAAACTATTCCAGGATTTTCTGGCAGGGTTGTCGCAAAAAAGGCCTTCGATCACCGAAGGGGCGGAAGGAAGGCGTTCGGTAGCCCTCATTTTGGCGATCTACGAGGCGGCAAAAAAAGGAAAGACGATCCGCCTGGCGCGGCCCTGACCATTTTTTTCACTCGCAAACCGCCGACTCAGGACTCTTATGCAAGAGCAAAACAGTCCTTTTTGCTTGGGTTTGGCAGGCCGGCTGATTCGTCTTGGAGCGGCGGAACGGGTCTGCTATTCTTCGCCCCACGTCGATGCAACCGCCTAGCTGATGTGTCGATGATGCGTTGCGACCGCAGCGACGCCGACCTACCAAAGCGTGAAAGGAACTAGCGGCATGACCAGTGCCAGCCACAGCCCCTGTTGCGTCCATATCCGCTGGATGATTCGCCGAGATATGCCTGAGGTGCTGCAGATCGAATCAGGCAGCTTCGAATTCCCATGGTCCGAGGAAGAATTTGTCCGCTGCCTGCGGCAACGCAATTGCATCGGCATGGTAGCCGAGTGGAACGAGCGGATCGTGGGGTTCATGATCTACGAACTGCACCGTTCCCGACTGCACCTGCTCAATTTCGCCGTCCATCCGGCTTTTCGAAGGCAAGGGGTGGGGCGAGCGATGTTGAGCAAGCTGTTCGGCAAGCTTTCCAGCCAACGCCGCAGTCGTATCCTCCTGGAAGTGCGGGAGACCAACCTCGAGGCACAACTGTTCTTCCGCGAGCTGGGATTTCGCGCCATCCATGTTTTGCGAGCCTACTACGAAGACTCCCCGGAAGATGCCTACCTGATGCAGTATCGCCACCGAGTTGCAAGTGATGCAGTGACTGGAGATTCTGTGTCCGATGGTATGCGGAAAACAGGTTGATGCCGATGACCTCCCCCTCGCGGATCGTTTATCGAGCTTCCCGGTTCCATGTGGAAAAGGTGGAGCAGCGGTTGGAGGATGGAAGCACGCTGGTCAAACAGATCGTGCGGCACCCCGGCGCTGTGGTGGTGCTGCCGATCGTGTCCGATGAATCGATTTGCATGATCGAAACGTTTCGGCCAGCTATCCAGAAGTGGCTTTGGGAACTACCTGCGGGCACGATGGAACCTCCTGAACCGGCCGATTCGCTTGCGCGGCGCGAGTTGGAAGAAGAGACGGGGTATCGATGCCAGAAGATCACCCATGTCCATAGCTTTGCCATGTCACCTGGAATCCTCGATGAGCGGATGCATTTCTTTGTTGCGACAGAGCTGTCCGAAGGGCCAGCCCGGCGCGAACCTGGGGAATGGATCTCCAATCGCCTGGTGACCTGGAAGCAGGTGGACCAGATGCTGCGCGATGGAAAAATCATCGATGCCAAAACGCTGGTTGCCCTCCTCTGGTATCTTCGCTATCGGACACATGCCTGAACCAAAATGATGGCAAGGCCTTCCTGTCGGTTGCAGAAGACCGATTTGGCCATCGGGATACAGCAGGCATTGGGTATTACTGGCTGGCCTGAAATGTGCGAGAGGCATCATGCTGGAATCGAAACCTGCGTGGGATCCGGTTGAGACGCTTTGCGAACTGATTCGAATTCCCAGCCAGAACCCGATGGGCCAAAAGGTGGCGGGCGAAGAGTGGCTGGAGCATCGGATCAGCGATTGGCTGACGCGACGGTTGGCCGGGCTGCTCGGCCAACTGCACCGTATGGAAGTGCCAGGACGCGGCGCGAACCTCTTTCTTCATCTCCCCGGTCGACCTGGAGCCAAGCACCTTCTTCTGGAAGCTCACCAGGACACAGTACCCACGACGGGGATGACGATTCCTCCATTCGCCCCGGTGATTCGCGATGGTCGAATCTATGGGCGCGGCGCCTGCGACGTGAAGGGAGGATTAGCCGCGATGCTTTGCGCTATGGCTACGGCGGCCAGTTGGCCGATCGAACGGCGTCCTCCGTTGACGCTTTGCGCTACCTGTGACGAAGAGTATGGCGTCCTGGGAATGCAGCAGTGGATGCGGTCCTGGTCGAAGCAAGGAGCTTTTTCCGAAGGCGTGCCCCTGCAGGTCGATCAGGTCATCGTTGCCGAGCCTACGTCGCTGAATGTTGTCGTCGCCCACTTGGGGGTCGTTCGATGGAATGTCCATACCCACGGCCTCTCGGCTCACAGTTCCCGTCCCTCCAACGGACGCAACGCGATTTATCGGATGGCTTCCCTGGTGAATTGGTTTGAGCGGCATGCGAGCGAACTGGAGAAGCATGGCCGCCGAGATGCCTGGTGCGGCGAGCCTTCGATGAGCGTCGGAGTCATCGGTGGAGGCCAAAGCGTCAATGTCGTACCCGACCATTGCCGCATCGAAATCGATCGCCGACTGATCCCGGGGGAACGAGGGGCTGAGGTCTGGGCCGAGATCAAGCGAAGCCTGGAAGAAGAGGGGTATTCCGATTGCACCATCGATCCACCCTGGTGCGATCACGAACCGTTGACTCCTGGGGAGAATCTGGCATTTGCCGAGCAGCTTCTGGCAGCTTCTTGTCGGGAGAGCGGGGATCGCGAGTTGATCGGGGTCCGATTCGGGACCCATGCAACCCACTTTGCTCGACATGGGATTCCCGCAGTGGTCTTTGGTCCCGGTTCGATCGAGCAGGCCCACACAGCCGACGAGTGGATTTCCGTCGAGCAGTTGCAGGCCGCGACGCGCATCCTGATCTCGACCATCGCCATGATGGCGCCTAGTCCAAGCTCTGGCGGAGTTTAAAAAAAGTTGATGAGCCGTGTTGAGCGATAATCACCAAACGATCATCGATGGTGCCGTTGATGCGATCGGCGGCTTTCCAAAAGGTCTCTGAAACGTCCGGCAAACGGTGAATAAACGCTGTTGCCCCGTTATTCGGAAGCGATGATTACCAGGATCAATACTGAAAGTACTCTCTATCGGTTGCCGTAATTGTCGGGAGGTCGCCTTCCGGCTACACTGCATCGTAGAAACTGCTGAGAAGGGTCAGGCCGGCCCGCTCAGCGGCCTTATGATGCACCGAAGGCCAGCGGAATTCAGGGGAGTCGGTCGATATGTCCAATCAGGTGGG
The DNA here is from genome assembly GCA_044337705.1 of Pirellulaceae bacterium. Taxonomy (GTDB): domain Bacteria; phylum Planctomycetota; class Planctomycetia; order Pirellulales; family Pirellulaceae; genus JBEISR01. Next base: position 10,649 of record JBIINB010000032.1, read on the forward strand.
CAATGTGGTGGTCGAATCGGACAAGGCAGTGCTTCAAGCGGGAGGGAAGACGCTGGAGATGCCGATCGTCCGAGGCAGCGAAGGGGAGCGTGCGATTGATATCGCCGAGCTTCGCAAGGTCACCGGAGCGATCACGCTGGATGAGGGCTATGCCAACACTGGGTCGACCACCAGCGCGATCACCTATCTGGATGGCGATCTGGGAGTGCTCAGGTACCGAGGCTATCCGATCGAGGAGTTGGCCGAGCACTGCGATTTTGTCGAAACTTCCTATCTGCTGATCTATGGCGAATTGCCAACGTGGCAGCAATTAGAAAACTTTCGGCATCAGATTCGCCGCCATACGATGCTGCATGAAGATATGCGCTCATTTTACAACGGTTTCCCCCGCGATGCCCACCCCATGGCGATTCTTTCGTCTGTGGTAGCGGCTCTGTCGACCTTCTACCAGGACTCCCTCGATGTTCACGATCCTGAGGAGGTGAAAATCAGCATCCACCGGCTGCTTGCCAAGTTGCCGACGATCGCTGCGTACAGCTACAAGAAGTCGACTGGTCAACCCTTCGTCTACCCCCAAAATTCGCTCGACTACTGCGAAAACTTTCTTCGGATGATGTTTGCAGTCCCCAGTGAAGAGTACGAACCCGATTCCGATTTCGTCAAAGCACTCAACCTCCTTTTGATTGTCCACGCCGATCACGAACAGAACTGCTCGACATCGACGGTTCGCATGGTTGGTTCGTCGAACGCGAATCTTTTCGCGTCGATCTCGGCAGGGATCTGTGCCCTCTGGGGACCGCTGCACGGAGGGGCCAATGAAGCCTGCATCAACATGCTCCAGCAGATCGCCCAAGATGGCGGCAACGTGAAAAAGTATGTCGACATGGCGAAGGACAAGAAGAGCAATTTCCGTTTGATGGGTTTCGGGCATCGGGTCTACAAGAATTACGATCCTCGAGCGAAGATCATCAAGTCAGCTTGCGACAAACTGCTGGCCAAGTTGCATCTGAACGACCCTCTCTTCGAAGTGGCGCAGCAATTGGAAGAGGTGGCGTTGAAGGACCCGTACTTCATCGAGCGGAAGTTGTATCCAAACGTCGACTTCTATTCTGGGATCGTCTATCGTGCGATGGGGATTCCGGTCCAGATGTTCACCGTGCTTTTTGCGATCGGTCGACTCCCCGGGTGGATCGCGCACTGGGTAGAAATGCACCAGGATGCGAATACACGGATCGGCCGACCCCGGCAGATCTACACAGGGCACACCACGCGTCAGATCGTTCCGATTTCCGCCAGAGGCTGATGGAATTCCAGTCTGCTTCCCTTCCCGAAGGATGCGGAGCGGCGTTCTGCGGATCGATTGATGGAGTTGCCGGCAGAAGAGTTCGATTAATCGCCTGGGGAAATCATCCCTTTGCGATTCTCCGTAACCGACAGCGGTAGGGCTGATCGATGAAGCCGCCAACCGAACCATCGCCTCCCGGTCGTACAGCGCCGAGATTGTCGAGACGTCAAGTCGCCGTTCGTCTTCCCCATCTGGCCGGCTGGTCCGATATCCCTGCCTGGCTTGTTAGCTTGGCATTTCATCTACTTGTCTTTCTCGCTCTGGTGCTCTGGTGGCAACCTCTCCCAAGAGGCACTGGCGCCACCCTGGATCGTCCCGCAGGAATTGCGGTCGTGCACGAAGTCAGTGAGGGAGCCGATGTGGAAATTCTCGGAAGCGAAGCGAAGCAAAACGACGAATCAGCCGCTGGTGCGGCGGAGCAGTCGGAAGAGGCTCTGGCCGATGCGTTGTCCAGCCTGCCACTTGGGGCCGAGTTGCCTGAAGGAGTCGATGACGGAGCGGTTGCAGGAGCGCCAAGCACCGGGGGCGACCTGGGGGATGCGACCGGAGCTGGAAACCTCAGTGGATTGGGCGGATCTGAGGCCTCCAGCGGCTCGCAGGGTGGAGGCAAAGCAAAAACGTCCGTCTTCGGGGTCGAAGGCTACGGAGATTCTTTTGTCTATCTTTTCGATCGGTCCGATTCGATGAATGCGGGACAAGCGGGGCCACTGCGTGCTGCGAAACGGGAGCTGATGGCCAGCCTCGCTTCCCTGACTTCCGTCCACCAGTTTCAGATCGTTTTCTACAACGAAGCTCCCACTCCCTACCGCAGCAGTCTTTCTAGAAATCGCGGAATGCTTTTCGCGAGCGATGCAGAGAAGCGACAGGCAATGCGATTTGTCAGCAATGTCGTTGCGATGGGCGGTACGGAGCATTTGGATGCTCTTCGGCTTGCCATCGCCATGGCGCCTGATGTGATTTTCTTCTTGACGGATGCGGATGAGCCGGCTTTGAAAGCAGATCAATTGGCCGATCTGGTCGATCGGTGTCAGCGGGCTGGGACGACGATTCATGCGATCGAGCTGGGTAATGGGAGCAATCCCCCTTCCGGCCGATGGATCGAAGCCCTGGCCGACCGCACGGGAGGAGAGTATCGCTACTTGGATGCCATCGAACTGACCGTTCCATGAACAGAAAAACAGGCAATCAACAACTAGACGTGAAGACCGATCGGGCGGAGCCAACCGCTTGGGAGTTGTGGTGGTTTTCTGTACTGCGTGCGTGGCGATTGCATGAGGTCTGCTTCTGCGGTCTCCACTGGGTCGCTGTGGGTTCTTTGGTGGCGATCGGTCTTCTGAGCGATAGTCCCCTGGCGCTGAGCCAGCCAGTGCAGCAAAGCACCGTCACGGGAGCTTCGCAGGTGGATTTGGAGCGATTGGAGGGATGGTTGCGGGAGCGACCACAGCCGGTGAGTCGATGGATTTGGGGATCTCCCCCTGACCAGGATGGGCCATGGAGTTCCGATTCCGGGGACTGGATGGAGGGGAAAATCCTGGATTGGAACGCCGACGGTTTGATTCATCTGATTGAGGGAGAACCAGAGATTCGTCGGTTGCAGGGGGATCAATGCGCCGCGATGGAGGTCGCCTGGTCGACGCCACAGGCCGATCAGGCGGATCGAATGTATCGTCGCGGGGAGTGGCTGGAATCGGTCCGATCGGCGCAGCAAGCGATGGGATCGGGGATCCTCCCGTGGCAGCGACGTGTCCTCGCGACGCAAATCGTCGATGCCTTGGTGCAGGAGGGTAAGATCGAACTGGCGGTGAGTGTCTGGGAGAAGCTGATTCAGGAGCGTCCTCCCCTGCTCCACTATGCATTCCTGCCGCTGGTTTGGAGTCGCGATGCGATCATCCTGGAAACTCCAACGAATGCTCTTTCGTGGCTGGAATCAGACGAACCTTCCATGCGTCTGGTCGGCGCCTCGTGGTTGCTTGCTACCCGCGATCGGCAACGGGCGCTGGAGGTACTGGAAACTCTGGCGAAGGACCCCCATCCGGCGATTCGGCAATTGGCCATCGCACAGCAGTGGCGTGTCCTATCGGCCTCCCAATTTGCTGCAGAGAAATTGCCCGAAATCTTGGCAACGCGCGATAGGATGCTGTTTCCGCTGCAGGTGGGGCCGACGTTCCTGATCGCGGATCGACTGGAGGAAGCGGACCAGGCCATCTTAGCGCTCTTTCAATGGCAGCACTTGGTGACGCTGCATCGCCAAACGAGGGTCGCTGCAGTGGGCGCGCGACGTTGGTTACAACTCCTGGAGCAAAACAAATCGGAGGCGACGGGGCCGACACGCGCGTGGTGTGCTCAGCAGTTGTCTTTCTGGGAGGCCATGCAGAGAAGTTCTGGGAAGGATGGCAAAGGCAAGTAACCCGATCGCTCTAAGGGCACCGGATCAGGTACGATATTGCCGAGGGTGTCGTGGCCTGGAGTGCCCAAGAACCAGAGGCATGTGAAATCACTGAGGAAGTGTCGATGTTCCATCGTCGAATCGGAGTGCTGCTGGGATGCTGGGTGATCGCCGTAAGCCCGGCTACTGTTTGCGCGCAGGGGGCACAGGAAGCACCAGCGGACGGTGATAGTTTCTGGTCGGTTGTTTTCAGCGGAGGTCCATTTGGAATTGGCATCATGCTGGTGCTGATTGCAATGTCGATCTTGACCGTCTACTTGATCGTCGATCAGGCGCTGTTGTTGCGTCGCTCCCAATTGCTCCCAAAGTCCTTTGCAGAAGAAGTCCGGCAGATGCTTCTGGCTGGAAAGTGGAAGGAGGCGGAGGCGCTGTGTCGGGAGCGGCCGAGTCCTTTGGGGTGGGTTCTTCACAGCGGTTTGGGGGAAGCTGAGTTTGGTTGGCCGGCGGTGGAAAAGGCGATGGAGGAAACGCTTGCCGAGCAGGCGGCGAGGCTGTTTCGGCGAGTGGAGTATTTGTCGGTCATTGGGAATCTTGCACCGATGCTTGGATTGCTAGGAACAGTAGCTGGGATGATCATCGCATTCCGACAGGTAGCGATCAGTCAGGGTGCGGCGGGGGCCGGGGATCTCGCTTCGGGCATCTACTCGGCACTGGTCACCACGGTGGCCGGCCTGGTGATCGCCATCCCGGCGCTGGGGGCTCTGGCGATTTTCCGGAATCGAATCGATCAGCTGATGGCCGAGTCGGCATACGTTGCTCAGCAGGTAATCGCTCCCTTGCGTCGTCGGCTTTTGGCCAACTTGCGGAGTCCCATTCCAGGGGCCGCAGGATCGGGGCGAGGTGCGGGTGGTGGGAGCAACTGAGATGCGGGAGCGATCATGAAGGTTCCGCAGTACCGACCATCCGATGGCACCACCATTTCGATGACGCCGATGATCGACATCGTTTTCCTGCTGATTATCTTTTTTCTGGTAAGCAGCCATATGGCAAGCCGGGAGACGGCTCATCCGATCGACCTGCCATCGGCAACCACAGCACTTGCGACCGAATCCGTTTCGCCCGACGCAACGCTGAATATCCTTCTCGATGGTGCCATGCAGTTGCAAGGCGAGTCCATCCAGATGGAGGGGCTGGCTCCGGCGCTCCGGCGAATCGTTGGGGCGGATGGGCCAATCCAACTGCGGATTAGGACTGACAGGACACTTCCCTATGAACAGGTAGAAAGAGTCTTGGTCGAATGCTCGCAGGCAGGGGTTACCGATCTGGTCTTCGGGGTTTTCGGAGAAAAAACGCAGCGATGAAGATCCCAACACGATTTGGTCCAGGCGCGGCATCGCGACGCCAGGGAGCTCTGGACCTGATGATGACCCCAATGATCGACGTGGTATTTCTCCTGCTGGTTTATTTCATCGCCACCACCTCGTTTCAGAGGCCAGAGAGTCCATTGCCGGCTGGGGTGGCGAAGCCTCCAGGTGGGAGAGCTGCTGACGCGAAGCCGCCCGATCCGCTGGAGGTGATTCCCGAGGAGATTCTGTTGCGTGTGCGGCAGGATGAAGGGGGTGGAATCAGCTACCAGGTCAACGGTTCGGCTGTTGGCGGTTATCTCGAACTGGTTGAGCGATTGACCAGAATCGTATCGGTCCGAGCCGATGTGCCGATTGTGGTCGCGCCAGAGAAGAGAGTACCGATGCAGGATGCGATTGCGGCCTACGATGCTGCGCGTCGCGCTGGGGCGCTGAGCGTCTATTTCGCCATCCGAGGGAAGGGGAAAGAGTGATGAACGAATCGGTTAGGCAAGCCAGCCCGCTACAGCGGCTGGCAAGCATCGATGTATTCCGCGGGATGGTGATGTTTCTCATGTTGGCCGAGATGCTTCGGTTGGGAAGATTTGCCGACATGCGGTTCACCAGTTCCTGGGGGAAGTGGATGAGCGAGCATCATGTATGGGACTGGCTGAAGTTTCATACGACGCACGTTGAGTGGTCTGGCGGATCGCTGCACGACATGATCCAGCCCGGTTTTTCCTTTCTTGTCGGTGTTTCTCTCCCATTTTCTCTGGCCGCTCGTCAAGCGCGCGGTCAGTCGCTATGGTCGATACTGTTTCATGCGGCTTGGCGAGCGTTTGCGTTGGTGCTTCTGGGGGTCTTTTTGCGCAGTCTGGGCCGTTCGGCAACCTATTTCACTTTCGAAGATACTCTCTCGCAAATTGGCCTGGGATACTTCTTTTTAGTCGTTCTTGGGATGATGCCCAGCAAAGCTTGCTGGATCGCTCTGGGAACCTTGCTGGTAGGCTTCTGGCTCGCCTTTTTTCTCTTCCCGCTTCCGGCGGCGGATTTCTCTTATCCAGCGGTTGGAGTTCCCGAGGACTGGCAGCACCATCGGCCCGGCGTGGCGGCTCATTGGAACAAAAACAGCAATCTATCGTGGTGGTTTGACCGTTGGTTTCTCAATCTGTTCCCGCGAGAGAAGCCGTTTGAATTTCATCCGGGCGGCTATGCGACGCTCAGCTTTATACCAACCCTGGCGACGATGCTCATGGGGGCGATTGCCGGCGGCTGGTTGAAGGGAATTCCTGAATGGAAAGGGAGGTCGGCCAGGTTGCTGCTGCTGGGTGGAGCGTCGCTGGGGCTTGGCTGGATGCTGGATCTTAGTGGCCTTTGCCCGATCGTCAAAAGGATCTGGACCCCTTCGTGGACCCTGTGGAGCGGTGGCATCTGTGTCCTATGGTTGCTTGCGTTGCATTGGATCTGCGATGTTGCCCAGTGGCGGTGGTGGGCCTTTCCCTTTTCCGTGATCGGTGCCAACAGCATTCTGGCGTACGTGATCGATTGGACGATACTGGGTTGGATTCGAGACAATTGGACACGACATCTGCAGTGGCTTCCTCAACGCTGGACGACTCCGCTGCTTACCGACTTCGGACTCAGTTGCCTTACCTTTGCCACCATCTGGTTGGTTCTCCTGTATCTCTATCGGAAAAAAATCTTCATTCGCCTTTGATCGGCGAACGATTCTCTTGCGGCATGCACTCCACTAGGAGGGTCGGTGTTCCCTCCCATCTAACCGATATTCATTTCATCGACCTGAGAGCAATATGAACATTTGGCATGCAGTTGGATCTTTGGCCTTGGCGACCTGTTGCTGCCTGGGGGACAGCTGGGGGTGGCAGGAGTCACCGAGGACAATCGCGGAGTCGTCGGGATTCCTGCGAACGAGTACCAGCCAGGAGAGTCGATCATTTTTGGAGGAGGTGACCAAAGCGCAGCCGCTGGCGACGATGGAATCGATCGGTGAAACGATCGAGGGTCGATCGCTGATGACGGTGCGTTTTGCCAAGCCTGGGACCTCTCTGCCGCTTCCTCCTGAAGATCCTCGCTTGGTCGTTCTGCTTCTTGGCAATATTCACAGCGGGGAGTGCGATGGCAAGGAGGCGTTGCTTGCGATGGTCCGGGACTGGTGTAAGGAGCCGCCCGGAGATCTGTTGGAGCGATTGGTGGTGGTTTTCCTTCCCAACTATAACGCAGATGGGAATGATCGATTCGGCAAGCTGCATCGTCCAGGACAGGGAGGGCCGAACGACGGAATGGGAATTCGCGAGAACGCTCAAGGATTCGATCTGAATCGGGACTTTGTCAAATTGCACAGCCCCGAAGCGCGCAACTTGGTTTCCGCGATCGATCGATGGCAGGTGGATGCTTTGATCGATCTGCACACAACCAATGGATCGTTGCATCGCTACCCGCTGACTTACGATGTTCCGCATAACCCGGCAGCTCCTGCCGACCTGACGCAGTGGCTTCACGGTACACTGCTCCCCGAAGCGACCAAGCGACTGAAGGCCGAGGGGATCGATTCGTTCTACTACGGGAACTTCAGTCCCGACCACAAGAGCTGGGAAAGTTTTGGTTTCGAACCGCGCTACAGTACCGAATACATGGGACTTCGCGGCCGCATCGGGATTCTCTCCGAATCGTACTCGTACGCCGGGTACCAGGAGCGAATCGACGTTTCGTATCGCTTCACCCGGCATTGCCTAGACCTGCTGGCCGAGCACCATCGGGAACTATCGCAGCTGATGCAGGAGATCGACAACCGGCATCGGCTGCGGCAAGAGCGTCCATTTGAGTTGCCGATCCAAGCAGTGGAATCGGGGACCGGTCCGATTCGCAGCGTGTTGGGCTACAGCTATCCGGAGTCTGAATTGAAGGGGCTGGATGTTGGGCAACCCCGCTACCCTTCCCCCCGCGATCGGGATCGCCGCGATACACTGCTGCCGGGTGAATACCGCGTGGAGCTGAGAAACCAGTATCGAGCCACGCGGACTATCCAGCTTCCGGACGGTTACTATCTTCCCGATTCGCTAGCTTGGGCAGTCGATCTGCTTCGCATGCACGGGGCCGATATATACCGGTGCGACTCGTTGCCTCTTGGAGATGTGGAGCGTTTCGAAGTGGGGATGGTCAGCGAAGTGAGGGAGCAGCCATTTCAGGGGCTGACGCTGAAGCGGATCCGATTGAGTCAGCAGGTGGATGATGCGAAGGCGCGTGGGGCTTGGCTGCAGCACTTCCAAGAAGAGGGCGGATTTTGGATCCCTACAAGGCAACCTCTGGGGTCGCTGGTTGGGTACCTGCTGGAAGCAGAGTCTGAGGAGAGCGTTGGGACCTGGGGTTACCTGGATGGCTACCTTGCAGCGGGTCGGCCTTTTCCGATTGTTCGAGTCATTCGGGAGGGAACATCGCTGTCGCGGTTGGCAAAGGAGCATCCGAAGTTGTCGGGCGTGCCCAAAAAGGAACCGCTGCGCCTGGAGTCGCTGTTTCAGCCTGGCAGGATGATCCAGCCGGCTGGAAAGGCTATCACGGCGGATGCCTTCCCGCGATGGCGTCCCGGAAGCACCATCTACGAAATGAAACGTGGGCCTAGTCCATGGGTTCAAGTGGAGGCGGCCAGTGGGGCGATGGAGCCGATGGAATGGACCAACCGCATGGCGGCGCGGCTCAAGCAGATCGCTGGCCTAGAAAGTTTCGATGTTTCAGACTCCATCCGCCCGGAGAATTATCATCCGGCGACGGAACAAGCCTTTGCATCGATCGCCAAAGACCTCTACCTCTATGATCACCGTACGAATGCGATTCGTCGGTTGACCGAGTCGCCGGAGGTGGAGGAAGAGTTGCCTTCGATGAGCCCCGACGGGACAGCCATTGTCTTTGTACAGGAAAATGATCTGCATTGGATCGATTTGGAAAGTGGTCAGCAGCGACGGATTACCGAGGGTGGATCGGATACGCGATTTCACGGGAAGTTGAATTGGGTCTATCAGGAAGAGGTCTACGGGCGTGGGAACTATCGGGGCTACTGGTGGGATCCCAAGGGAAAGTACCTTTGCTGGTTGCGACTCGATTCGGCTGGAATGGACCGACACTGGCTTACCGATTCCAATCCGGCACAGCAGACACAGGAGTCGGAGTATTATCCACAGCCGGGCCGTCCCAATCCGGTTGCGACGCTTTGGTTGTATGATCCGACCACCGGGACCCATCAGCAGATATCGCCTCAGGAGTATTCCGGCGACAGTTTCCTTCTAGTTCGTGTCGATTGGAAACCGGATGGATCGCTGGTAACTTTTCAGGTGCAGGATCGGGTCCAGAGCTGGTTGGAGCTATGGGCGTATCGCCCGGGAGATGAGGCAGCTCACAAGTTATTTCGGGAATCGAGTCGAGCCTGGATCGAACCGCTGGGGGCGCCACATTGGCTGGCCGATGGAAGCTACTACTGGCTGACAGACCAGCCACTGGGATTCCGGCATCTGGCGCGTGTCGATCCAGAGGGAGGCATGTCTCATCCCCAAGTCGATCTGCCGAGCGAAATTGAAGCTATCCATCACGTCTCGGCCGACGGACTTTCGGTGCTGGTGGAAGCAGCAGATAAGGATCCTTTGGGAAGGCACCTCTGGTCGATTTCCTTCCCGGAAGGGAAGGGAACGCGCCTCACTGCAATGGAAGGAACGCATCAGTTTTCCGTTCATCCCGACGGAGATTACTTCTTCGATCTCCATAGCAGTCAGCAGCAGCCTCCAACGCTCTACCTGCGGCAGCGTAGTGGGCAAATGGGACGCGCGATCGAAGTTCCCAAGTCGGATCGGCACAAGACATTGAAAGAGGTTTCCATCAGTAGGTTCACGCTTCCCACAGAGGATGGGGCGTCCTTGCAGGGACTACTGATGCTACCGGCCGATTGGACCCCTGAAGGAGCCCATGCGAAGCTTCCGGTCATTTATCACGTCTACGCGGGTCCGCGCACGCCGACGGTGAAGGATTCGTGGGGCAATAGCCTTTTTTGGTGGCACCGGTTCCTGGCACAGGAAGGTTATGCGGTGGTCTACTGCGACCATCGTGCTGCACGTGGCCGCTCGATCGCTGACACTTGGGCGATGCATCGACATTTAGGAGAGGTCGAGCTGGCCGATACCCGGCGTGTGGTGGAATGGATGGGAGAGCAGCCATGGGCCGATCGCGATCGCATTGGGATTTGGGGATGGAGCTATGGTGGTTACATGACAGCCTACGCCATGACCCACAGCGAATGGTTCCGCGCAGGGATCGCCGGTGCTCCGGTCACCGACTGGAGGCTTTATGATTCCATCTACACCGAACGATTGATGGATACCCCAGAAGCCAATCCAGTTGGCTACTCCAGAAGTTCGGTCCTGGAGGCCGCTGATCGTCTCCATGGAAGGTTGCTGCTGATTCATGGCGAACTGGACGATAACGTCCATTCGTCCAACTCCCTGCAATTGGCGTCTCGGTTGCAGGCGTTGGGGACACCTTTCGATCTGATGATCTATCCTGGAAACCGGCACGCGATCACCAACGCGGCACAGAAGTACCACCTCCATCGCACCATGCTGGAGTTCTGGGAAAGGCATCTGAGGAAGGTGGACCCAGAAGGTCGCTAGGATCGATCAGGGCTTGCCCGGTCAGTCGATTCAATCCTCGTGGCCGCTTGTGGCAAGATGGTGATCACCAAAACGAATTGGATTCTGGAGTCGTGTGAGCTGCTTAGCTATCGCGGCTCAGCGATACGAGGTCGCCGGTGGTGTGGATGGCCGTGATGTGCAGGAAACCATCCTTTCAGTCGTCCGATAATCCTTCCAGGAAATGGATGATGCTTCGGATCGCAAATCCCGAACCGCCTGCATCCATCCAGGCGCAAGAACTTCCGGCGAAGGCTGGGCCTGCAATGTCGAGGTGAGCCCATGGTTTGCCAGCGACGAATTCCTCCAGGAACTTTGCTGCCGTGATGGCGCCTGCCCATCGTCCTTCCCCAACATTCTTGATGTCACCCACCTTCCCGATAATTTGGTCGCGGAAGAAGGAATGCATCGGCATGGGCCACACATGCTCACCGGCTCGCTGTGCAGCCTGCTGGATCTGCGACGCCAGCAGATCATTATTCGAAAAAAGTCCTGCGATATCATTACCCAGCGCAACAACGCAGGCGCCCGTCAGGGTTGCGAAGTCGATGATGCGGGCCGGTTTGGAATCCAGTGCGACATTCAGGACATCGGCCAGTACCACCCTGCCCTCGGCATCGGTGTTGTGAATCTCGATCGATTTCCCGCTTCTCGCCTGAATTACATCCCCCAGCTTGTAGCAGTCATCCCCAAGCATATTCTCCACCAGGCCGACCAGTCCCACCACCGACTGCTGGATTTTCAGTTTCGCCGCAGCCTGCAGAATACCGGCAACTGTGGCGGCCCCTGCCATGTCTCCTTTCATCGTAAGCATGCCATCGGTCGGCTTGATAGAAAGCCCGCCACTGTCGAAGGTGACTCCTTTTCCAACCAGCGCCGTTGGTGCGCTTCCTTTGGAATTTCCGCGATGTCGTAGAATCAGCAGTTTCGGTTCCTTAGACGACCCACGGCCTACCGCCAATAGCGCATGGCAGTTTTCCTGCTCCAGGCGCTTCCGATCCCAGATTTCTACCTCCAGGCCAGAGGCGTTGGCCATCTCGGCGATTTCCTTGGCGAACGATTCCGGATACAGATGGTTGGGTGGGAGATTAATCCAACGCCGCGCCGCCAGCATGGCCTCGCCGATGATCTTTCCTCTCTGTAGTGCGCTTTCCCCCAGTCCCTCCCAGAGGATCGTCTTGGGGGGAGTCAACGACTTCTCAGTCCGAAAGAGATCCTGGCCGACGGCACCATTCAGCAAACCAGCAATCGCGGCCTCCTTGGCTTCCTGGCTGGCCGGAAAGCCGGACAACCGTACGGAGTTGCGAGCCTTGGAGCCGATCGTCTTTGCGACCGCAGCCCCAAGGCGGAAAGCGACTCCCTCTTCCTCGATAGAAGCAGTATCGATTCCGGCAATCAGTACTGCGCTGCATGGCAACTGGGGCGGGAAGTGGTGGAGCGAGGTTGCGAAAAGTGAGGTGCTCACCTGTTGGGAATCGAGCAATTTCCCGAGCCATCCGCCGCTTATCTGATCCCAATGTCGCAGGTCGGGTCGATCCCGCCATTGCTTGCCTGCCACCAGCACCAAAACATCGCAGGGGTCCTGGCGATGTTGTCCCACATCGATAATGTCCATCCGATCGTCCTCCCTCAAAAATGCTCGATTTCCCACCCATTGTAGGATGGAGACGAATCCTTTCCTATCGGGCTGATGGTGCGTGCGGCGTCTTGAGGTAGCGCGAGCAGGTGGGAACTGTTCGCGCCGCTAAAGTATTCTTGGTTGTGAGTTGGTCACCATTTGGTTTTCCGGTCGCTCCTTCGGGAAGGTCAATCGATGCGTTATCGTAGCACGCGTCAAGTCGTTGAGGATCTGCGAAGGCATGGTCGGCTGGTGGAATGCAACGAGCCGCTAGATGCTCGGCTTGAGATTGCGGAAGTGCAACGGCGGGTTTATGCAAGGGGCGGTCCTGCAGTCTACTTTTCCCGCCCTGCCAACAGCCCGTTTCCTATGGTCAGCAATCTCTTCGGGACCATCGAACAGGCTCGCTTCCTTTTTCGCGATACGATCGAATCTGTCCGCCGCGCCATCGAATTGAAGGTCGATCCGTCGGCTCTCGCGAAAAATCCCTGGCGTTACCGCACTGCACCTTGGGTTGCATGGACGATGCTGCCAGGTCGTGTCCGCCGTGCTCCGGCTCTGGAGCAACGGATAGCACTGAGCAACCTGCCCCAGTTGGTCAGTTGGCCCCTGGATGGTGGGCACTATGTCACCCTGCCTCAGGTGCTCAGTCAGTCCCCGGAAGCCCGTGGCCTGCAGGGTCTGAACCTGGGTATGTATCGAGTGCAGTTGGGAGGAAACGTCTTTGATCCTAAATCGGAAGTAGGGCTGCACTACCAGATTCATCGGGGCATTGGAGTTCACCATCAGTTGGCCCTAAAGCAGGGAAAGCCGCTTCAAGTCGCCATCTCGGTCGGTGGAAATCCGGCGATGACTCTGGCCGCCGTGATGCCGCTTCCGGAAGGAATGAGCGAACTGATGTTTGCGGGGGCTTTGGCCGGCGGTCGCATCCCGATGCATCTAAAGCCAAATCAGGCCCCAATCTACGCTGATGCCGATTTCGTTATCGCAGGTCAGATTGATGCTGGGGCGACTAAACCGGAAGGTCCATTCGGCGATCACCTGGGTTACTACAGTCTTCGCCATCCCTTTCCTGTGATGCGAGTGCAGATCGTTTCTCACAGGAAAGACGCAGTCTGGCCGTTCACCGTGGTCGGGAGACCTCCCCAAGAGGATACGACGTTCGGTCAATTGATCCACGAATTGACCGGGCCAGTCCTACCCACGGTCTTGCCCGGGGTGCGGGCGGTGCATGCGGTCGATGAGGCGGGGGTCCATCCGCTGATGCTGGCGATTGGATCCGAGCGATATACTCCATTTCGACGTACTGATCGACCGCAGGAGCTGTTGACGCAGGCTAATGCCATACTTGGACAGGGGCAACTTTCGCTCGCCAAATACCTTTGGATTCTCGATGGCAATTCGGCACCCAAAGTCGATCTCCACGACACCTGTCAATTCCTTCAGGAAATGCTTTGTCGCGTCCAGTGGCAACGGGATCTCCATTTTCAGACTCAGACCACCATCGATACTCTCGATTACTCAGGCGATCGTTTTCAGGGAGGTTCCAAGGTGGTTATTGCTGCCAGAGGACCTGCTATCCGAACACTTGGCAGTACCCTCCCAGAGGACGCTGTGTTTCCCGCTGGATTTCGGAATCCTCGTGTTGCCGCGGAGGGGATTTTGCTTCTCGAAGGGCCTGCCCTCAGTGCAATTCCTGCGGAAAGTGCCGAGCTGGAGGAGTCGACATGGCCGTCACGCGATGAGGAAGATGGTGCGATGCAAAGACTATCGGAATCGCTAACCGGATGCCGATGGCGCGACAGTTTCCCTCTGGTCCTTGTTGTCGATGATGCCGACTGGGCATCCAAGTCGAACGATCGTTGGATCTGGCTGGCCTTCACCCGTAGCGATCCAGCAGCCGATCTCCATGGAGCTGGCCAGAGAGTGATCAACAAGCATTGGGGATGCGATGGTCCCCTACTGATCGATGCTCGAAGAAAACGACATCACGCACCTCCTCTTCTGGAAGCCCCGGAAGTCTCCCGAAAGATCGATGCCCTGGCAGCGCGTGGCGGTCCGTTGGCGCGGTACCTCTGATCCTTCATCCATCCCATCGCCAGCAACCAATTCGCTCCAGGAACGATCGACTCAAGGAGTGCTCTAGTCACCAGGATCTTCACGAACCATAGCGGGATTGATGATGGCTACTGGATGAGTTTCGGCGATCCCACAGCTTGGATCCATCGAACCGAAATTGTTGTCGGCGACAAGTGACTTGCCGACCACTTCTCGGTAACTTCGACGGCATATGCAGAACGAGGACCGAAGAGGAAAAAGAGTTTCCTTCCTGGAGATCGCGGTGGGCAAGGTCACCAGCGACTTGCCGATGACCCTGTTCATTCCAAATCCCATACTCTTTCGACGGCGATCCTCGATTGATGGAAGAGGCAGCCTTCAGGCTGCCGCAATCAACCCTCGATATCTTCGTCTAATGGACTGACGTCCATTCCATCGTAGGACTGCAACCCCCGGGCGTTAGCGAACTGCTCCAGAGCCTCATTCAGCTCGGTCAGCGAGTCAACCGTATGCGACTCGGCTCGCTCCACATGCAGGACAAAAAAGTAACCTTCCTGCGGTGCCAGTTCCTCCGATTCCTGATCGTCCTCGTCGGACTCTTGCTCTTCCTCGGATTCGCTCGCCTTCAGCATTTCAACAAAGTCGAAGCCCTCTGCTTCCAGGTCGGGAATAGCCTCTTCCAGTTTGCGAGGATCGGGATCGACAAAGTAGTAGCCCCAAAGCATCTCTTTGGAGGTATCGACTCCATCTTCCTGCATCTCCTGGAACAGATCTTCTACCAATTGACGTTCGATCATCCCTGCCATCCTTTACCTGGAGGTGTTTCTTCTAGCTTCCTTTGGGCTGGGAAGCGACCGATCGATCGTAGCCCAAAGAGGCCGGGTTGCCTATCGGTTCAACGTCCCTAGCTCCCAGGAAGCGACACTTTTTGCGACTGTGCCTCCGCCAAACGGCCTGGAGATCTGTGGAGTCGTCGCTGACGATGTCACTTCCTAGGCAGCTAGCGTTCTTGGCGAAAATGGTAGCTAGAGTTGCCTGACGCGCTTCCTGAAGAAACGACAATTGTCGTGGAAAAGCGAGGGGCGGTTGCGATCCTTGAGGATCTTGGTGCGCCAGTGAGCCAAATTCAGAAGCTTGTTCTTCAGCCTTTTGATCGATCAAAGCTTCGGAATGGGGCGTGTCTTCGGCTTATTGAGCATCATCGCTTCCTCGTCGACCCCCGGTGGAGGTGGAGGCGGAGGTGGGGGAGGATTGTTGCTGGGTGGGGGTGGGGGAGCGAGGTCGGTGAACGATTCGACCCACGACCATCCGATGGGGCGAGCCAGTTGCTGTTTGGCCAGCAGTCCCCAAGGAGTTCCCGCGTGCTCTTCGGAGACTCGAGTCAGCAACTCCGTCGCCTGCTGAGCTTGTTTCTCTAGTGCGCTGTTAATGGAGACTTCGCTGGAGGGGCGCAGCGTCCAGGTGTTGTTCTTGGGGTCTTCGAAATTGATGCCTCGTTTGGCCTTGGCGAGCATTCCGTTGTAGCCCTCGGCGCGAACTTTTTCGGCCAGGGCCGTTCCCAGGGACAGATCGAAGGAGGCCAACCAGCGTGGACTTAGCTCCTTATCGCGGTGCTTAAGCCCCTCTTGAAGCAGATCGCAAAGTCCCTGAAGCTTCGGCTCCAATCTGGCTGCCTCACGTTGGGAATCGGTCAGTTCGTTGACGAATTGCGCTTCATCCCGCTTGATGAACTCCGTGCGGGGGCGATCGAGGGTTCCAACCCGTGAGTTTCTGGCGGCTTGCAGAAGGGCTTGGCGAAGCGGGCTTTCCTGGACAGCTTTGAGATATTTTTCTTCGGAGAGGTAATCAGGACGATATCTCTCCATCACCTCGGGATCGAAAAAATATGCCAAATGGCTGGCGAACGCGTCTGTGTCCGATCTCTGAATCCGCTCGTTGAACTTGCGGTTGGGGTGGACGGTGAAGTAGATACCTCCCGTCTCGACGCATGCGCGGGAAAGAGCATAGGGACCGAAGCCGGAGTCGATGATCGGCTCTTCAAAGTAGTCATCTTCGTAGCCTAGCTGGATCCGCTCCGGAAGGATTGATTCAGGGCCCTGATCGATCTGCGCCCATTGGGGGGTTTGGTCGTATTCGGGATCGGGATCGACATACTTGATGTAGCTGAATTCCCTACCAAATGGAGCTGGAACACCCATGACATAGATCGGCATGGCATGTTTTCGACAGAGTTCCAACGTCTGTTCCAGCCCTTGAATATCGTCGCCTCGTTCATCGGTGACTGTGATCAAGAGGACATTGCGCTGTGGCCCTCGAGACGACTTCAGATTGCGATAGCTCTTGTACTTATCAGCGGCCAGGTAGAGCGCCGAGAAGACCCGTTCGACACCCGAAACATCGGTTTCAATCCGATCGATGGCGGCGGTGATTTCCTCCAGATCCGCAGTTGGATTCTCCGTAAGAAGGTCGACTTTCTCTCCAAAGGAAATGACACTGGTCAAAAGAGGCTGTGCCTCTCTCTCCTCTTTCGCCGCGCGGGAGTTGCGAGCCAGATTCGATTTGGCTGCCTGAACAATTCCGAGTTCCTCGTAGATTCGTTCAAACCGCTCCCGTATCTCTGCTCTCCTCCGCGTGAGACTGGCAGAAGCATCAAACAGCCATACGACCAAAGTCGGTCGCTCTTCGATCGATTGCAAAATCTCGTAGGTGATTCGATCGACAGCGCCATCGGTGCCCGTCGCACCAACCCCTGTCATGCCACGAACCGCTTTTGGGGCTTCGGTCAGTCCCACAGCCTGCTTGATCGATACAGAAACATCGAAGGTCGGCTTTTCGGTCAGAGTGGTCAGTTGCATCGATGGAATTTCCGACACATCGGCAATCACCGGTGCGGCGCTGAGAGCCATCGAATCCCCGGCGAGAGAATTGGCACCGATGGCCTCGCTGGGAGCTTCCGAGTAGGCGATCTGCGTCACCTCAAACTCGGGGGATGGTTCTTCGATCGTCGGGCTGGCCTGGATCAGCATGGCGATCTGTTCGGGAACCTTCAGGATGGGGATCATCGCCAAGCCGACCACCACTGCCAAGTGAGCAAAGAAGCTGATGGCTAGGGCCTGTGAATCCTTGTCGATCCAGTTGGTCCAGCTACCGGAATGTGCGTCGTTGGAACCCTCGATCGACTGATCAACCTCCGAAGGAAGGTCTTGGTATTCCTCGGATGATTCGTTGCGAAACTCATGCGTGATCGACATGCCGAGTCCTTCCAAGGAATCGTCACCGACAGGCATTCCGGATGCCTCGGAAAAGCACCCCAGCCGCGCCGTGGGACAGTCATAAAATCCACATGAATGCCATGTGCCTTTTCACTATAAAGGACGGCGACCGCCGAATGTATCCGGAAATCCCATTTCCCTGTTCGAAAATACGATTTCCTCGGTGGATCGTCAGCCACTTTGCATGTCTGGCCAGCGAGGCTGCCAGGTTTCCAGGGCCGATGGCAACCTGGCCATAAAAAACGGCCCGCCTAAGGTCGGCGGGCCGCGATTTTTTGTGACTGCGGTGTGGTAGCCAGATCAGGTTCCGTTCCAGCACCATGCAGGAGTCGACGGAAGCTTGGGACGCTGCCGGGAAAGTTCTGAAGCAACCGATTCGTTGGCGACAACGGTCCAGGCGTCCACGTAGACGCCCCCGCTGGTGGAAACCACCCAACCGCCGCTGGTCTGAACGAAGCTGCACTGAGGCGGCAGTTGCTTGGGGACCCCCAGGCTGGCCGATTCGCCGGTGCGGGCCCCATCCTTGAACTCATGCAATTCGAATCCGGCCAACTGCTCCAGCCCCTTGGCGTCGATCAGTGCTGCGACGACGCACAGGTCGATCACATTGCGGAGTTCACCGAAAATCGGATCCTGAACCGACAGTTCGTCCAGTTTATCGGTGAACAGGTCCGCCCATTTCTGAGCGACGCTTCCCTGCTTTCCGGTCTGCTTTCGGTTCCCCTGGGCATCGACGAACTCTTCTTCGGTCAGGGTTTTGATGCCTCGTCCTCGAAGGTGCCAACTGAGCCCATCTTCCGAGCGTTCTATGGCGTCGTAATCGCACGCCATCCACCAGCGCGACTGCTGAAACGCGTTGGGACGATTGCGAATCATTTCCAGGTAGCTGGGCAGATTCTTGACGGGAGCCTGAGCGAGGTCCATCCCATACCGCTTCATCTGGTAATCGGCGGCGAGAAGCACACGAGCCATGTGACTGTCTGCTGGTACCCCTTTGAGCTGAACCATCTGAGGTCCGAAGGCATCCCGCATCGCGGGTTCCATCTGCTTGGGATTCTGGCCGGGTGCCAGCGAGACATTCTTCAGAAGATTTTGCAGCCGCTGAATCCCTTCCGATGTGGGATCGATCGAAACGGAAATGCCTTCCTTTTTAGATGCTTCCGTCGAGCGAAGAGCGACTAGCAGGTCGTCCAGGTAAAGGACCGGTCGGCCCGATTTCTGCCCGACAACTGCCCCCCGCTCGGAAATCGTCCATGGCTCAGCAGGGCCACCAATCACGATATCATGCAACTCGGGGTAGACGAAAACGTACTCCACCCTAGTGAGCCCACCGAGGAAAAGCATCTCCTCCGGGATAGGGCGATCGGCCTTTTTCAGATCAGCAATCTGTTTCTGAAGTTCCTTCAGCGAAATCCATCGCTGGTCGGTTGGCTGGCGAAAATCGGCTTGTGGTCCCCGCACCATCGCACGTATCGCCTGCAGAGAATCCTGCTGGTCGGAGAGCACAGCGTCGCGGACGACGCCATTTGCATCCACCTTCACACCGCCGACGACTCGGTTCTGGAGGAATCCCGGACCGAACTGAGCCATTGCCTGACCGATCGACAGCATCGATGCCGATGCGAGCAACAGGCAACGGCTAGCCGTCGTCAACAACCATCGACTACCATGAAGTCGCGACCGACTCTGGACCGGCATAGTGGAGCTCCCGAAAACAAATGTCCGATCGAGCCGCCCGATTGGCTCGTCGGAGGTTTTTGGTCAACCAAGTGCAAAGGGATTTTTGCCAACGGACGGCACCCATACCAGCGGAATAGATGCCAACTATGGCGCATTTCTTCCCCGTCGGACTGCTCAGGAATCCTTCGTGACGTTCCTTCGCCATTCTCGACAGATTTCAGAATAATTGGGCGTCATAGACGATGCAACCAAACAAATCGAATGGCTATTTGATTATACGTCATGGGGGTAGGTGGAGCGACGTGCTGCGTCTCCACCCAACCCAACGCATCGCCATCGGGCGGGCCAGCCAAAGCCATGTGGTGGTGGCCGATCACCTATGTAGCCGATTCCACGCCGAGCTCTACTGGGATCAGGATGGGTGGTGGATCCAGGACCAGAAAAGCCGTAACGGGACGTTCGTCAACGGAACGAGGGTCGAGCAACCGGTGAGGTTGAGGCCCGGGGATCAAATCCAAGTCGGCTCCTGCTCCATCCTATTTTCCAGTCACTTAGGGGGGGCGATCGAGCCGGTAGGAACTGCGGCCGAGGGCGCTGGTGCAGCCAGGGGGCCAGGTGCCGATGGTGCATCGGGACCTTTGGAGATCATGCATCAGAGCCATACTGCGGCGTTACTGACTCCCCTAGCGGCAGAAGGGCGCCATGGCGGGCCGATGTCGGTGGTATCGTCGCACATCCGTGAGGCTACCGAAGAAGCGGTGGCGGCGGACCTGTTCCGGCTGGCATTCGATCTAGCGGGAATGACGAGTGAAGCGGAGGCCGCTCAGTCGACACTCTCCCTTCTGAGGAAGCTGACCGGGGCCAGCGCCGGTGCTGTATTGATTGTTCGTCGTGGCGTCGATCCGTTGCACCCGGCCCCACACGACCTGGTGGCTTTGGCCACCGAAGAAGATACCGGACGTGTTTACCGACGGTTGGACGATGGGTTAGTCGAACAGATATTTCAGGATGGGCAGGCAGTCCTCGCCCGCAATCCTGCAGCGGTGCCCGAGTCCCAGGATTCCTTTAGCGCTGTGCGCAGTGTATCGAGCCTTCTGGCGATTCCTCTGCGGGACGGTGATCGCTGGTTAGGATTGGTGCACCTCTACTGCGGATGCGATCGTCCGATGTTTGGTAAGGGAGACCTGGAAGTAGCCCTCGCGGCGTCGCAGACACTGGGGCTAGCCATCGTCAATCTGCGAACTCAAGACCGCTTGCTGCACCGTCTTCGAGACAGCCAGCGAAAAATTCAGCGTTTGCAGAAAGAGCTTCCGCCCTCGCCGGAATGGATCGCCGTCTCTCCCGCCATGGAGCGGTTGATGGTTCAGTTGCAACGCCTTGCTCAAACCCGCTCGGTGGTGCTGATCCGCGGCGAAAGCGGAGTTGGCAAGGAAGTGGTCGCACGAGAGCTCCATCAGCGAAGCCCTCATGCAAAAGGCCCGTTTGTTGCGGTCAACTGCGCGGCGCTAGCTCCCACGCTGTTGGAGAGCGAGCTTTTTGGGCATGAGAAGGGTGCGTTCACTGGGGCCAGCGAACGATCGATTGGTCGCTTTGAATTGGCGGAAGGGGGGACGATATTTCTCGACGAAATCGGGGAGCTGCCCCTGGAACTGCAAGCGAAGTTGCTTCGAGTCTTGGACGGGCATCCGTTCGAGCGGGTAGGTGGGAGCAAGTCGATCCAGTCCAATGCTCGAGTTCTGGCGGCGACCAACCGAGATCTGGAAGAGGCGGTTCGAGAAAAAAGCTTTCGCGAGGACCTCTACTTTCGTCTCCGAGTGATCGAACTGATGATTCCACCTTTGCGCGAACGGACTCAGGACATAGTCCCACTGGCCGAGTACTTTCTGGAGCGGTTTTTGCGACAGTCGGGGCAGGGACCTAGGGGCTTTTCGCCAGAAGCCGTGGCCGCAATGACTCAGCATCGCTGGCCCGGAAATGTCCGGGAATTAAAGAACGCAGTGGAAAGAGCCTGGGTGCTTTGCGTCGATGACTGGATCGCTCCAGCTGACCTAGCACTCGACCTGCGGACTCCTTTCGCGCCTTCCACTGCTCCATCCACCCGGTCTGAGCTGACCGCCATCTCCGATACCATCGCAGGCGAACTGGTCCCCTTGGAGGAAATCGAACGGAAATACATCCTGCGGGTTCTGGAGGCGACGCATGGCAACAAGTCCCGAGCCTCAGCGATCCTCGGTATCGAAAGATCGACGCTGGACCGCAAGCTCAAACGCTACGCTCCGGGCGGCGACGTACCATCAGCGGGCGATGACTCCCCTTAAAAGCTGTCGTCGGCTTTACCGGTTGCAGAGGCGATTGGCGAGGAAGAGCCGGCGAGCGGGGTGGGAGGAAGCCGCATCGCGAGAGACGATCTTTTGTAACGAAGGATCTACTATCTGCTGGCTCCATGGCTCAAAGGTTTCCCCACCAGCCAACCGTAGCAGGTGCGACCTGACCAAAAAGCAAATCTGCAACCAAGAAGTGGGCCGGTGTGGCCGGTCGAGTCGATACGATAGAGAAGGCTTCCGCAGTCGCTGCGGTGCAGTAGTCGATCTGTCCCATGAAGGAGCTGCCTGTGCAAGACCCCGATACCCGAAAGACGGCTCGCCCATGGCAACTGGAAGAGTGCACTTTGGAGACTGTTCGGCAGGAGTTGCATCAGGTGGCGATTTTGCCTCTGGGGGCAACCGAGCCACATAATCTCCATCTTCCTTACGGCACCGACAGCATCGAGGCTACCTGGATTGCAGACACGATTGCTCGTCGCGCGTGGCAGCAGGGAGCCAAGGTTCTCGTCCTTCCCACGATTCCTTTCGGCACCGAAAGCAACCTTCAGCAATTTCCTCTTGCAATCGATATCTCTCCAATCACGCTGTTTCGATTCCTTGAGGAAGTCGTTCAGTCGGTGGTCCGAAGCGGAATTCATAGGATTGTGCTGCTGAACAGCCACGGCGGTAACGACTTCAAGCCGTTCCTTCGTCAGGTCTACGGAAAGCTGGACGCTGATCTTTTTCTATGCAACTGGTACCAGGCGATCAAAGATCGCGCCCTCCGGATCTGCTTGCATCCGGATGACCACGCGGGGGAAATGGAGACTTCGCTGATTTTGGCCTGCCGTCCCGATCTGGTCGCGCGGAATCCCGATGGCACTCTAGCGGCCGATTCGGGCCAGGTACGCCCGCTCCGCTTTCGTGCATTGCAGGAAGGCTGGGTCTCACTGACGCGTCCCTGGCACCTGCTGACCACGCAGTCGGGAAGTGGAAATCCGCACCATGCATCTGCGGAAAAAGGGGATCAGTTGATCGAAGCGATCTGTGAAAGGTTGGTCCCTTTCCTTGTGGAGTTGGCCAACAGTCCGCGCGATGCGTGGTTTCCTTTCGACGCATCAGACCCCAACACCGCTTCATCACCGAGCGACCGGAATAGCTGATTGGGTGGGGGATCTGCGAGAGAGCCCTGCAGCGGGGCAATGGCGATGACTGGATGGCTTTGCCCTCGCATGTGGCAGCCAATGTTGGTTGAAGGCGGAGTCGACCAAGTCCATTTCGCGAGATGCAAAGCCTGGTGTTCCTAGCGCTGTGATATTTGGCGCGGTGATTTCCGTTCATCGGGCAGCATGGGATCGACCATTCGCCTACGATGGTTCCTAGGACATTCCCTCAACTTTCAGGAACTCGATCCATGTCGATCTCGCGGTTCTTCCCAGTCGCTCTTGTCCTTTTGTTGGTCTGGATCCTCTCGGAGGATGCTAGGGCCCAGCAGCCGATCCAGATGTTTGTCCTGGCGGGGCAATCGGATATGGAGGGGCACGCCGTGGTCGATCTGGATGACCCTCGCGATTACAACGGCGGCAAGGGAAATCTGGTCTGGTCGATGCTCCACAGCGAAAGCAAGGACCTGATGTCATGGCTTCGGAAACCCGATGGGACGTGGGCATCGCGCGAGGATGTGGCCGTGCGATATCAGACCGATCAGGACCTTCGACTGGGACCACTGACCATAGGGATGGCGGTCTATCGTGACAAACACCACTTCGGTCCGGAATTGGGGATTGGCAAGCGGTTGGGAGACGCCATCGATGCACCGGTGCTGCTGGTAAAAACTTGCTGGGGCGGGAAGAGTCTTCGAGTCGACTTTCGGCCACCTGCCAGTGGCGGTGCGGTGGGCCCTTTTTACGAAAAGATGATCGAACAGGTGGAGACCGCGCGGCAGCAGGTGGATCAGGATTTTCCGCAGTGGCGCGGACGAGGTATCGAGCTGTCGGGATTCTTTTGGTTCCACGGGTGGAACGACATGATCGATGAGAAGGGACGCCAGGAGTATCCTGAACACCTGAGGAATCTCGCCGCCGACCTGCGGCGCCACTGGAATGATCCCACGCTTCCCATCGTGGTCGGTGAGCTCGGGAATCTCGGAGAGGATGCAGATACAAATCTACGTACCTTTCGCAATGCCCAACGGGATGGAGTTGCCGGGATCGATCCACGCGGCTCCGCATTGCTGGTGGAGACCACCAAGTACGCGCGACCTAAAGAACTATCCCCCAACACGACTCATGGTCATCATTGGTTCGGGAATGCAGAGAGCTATTATCTTTGCGGGGATGCGATGGGGGAAGCGATGGTTCAGTTGCTGGAAAGGAAGCGGACGGTGCCGTGAGCCAGTCTGCAGGTTGGCTGGTTCCTAGGTACAAAACGGCTGCAAAGCCGCTGACTGCAATGCACTTGCCAGTCTTTACGAGGGGCCGAGAGATTCGGGCAATCGATGCCCAAGCTTGTCTCTCTTGGTCTGAAGGTAGGATGCGTTGTGCTGGTGGACCGGAGGGACGATAGGGACCTGATCGACGACCGTCAGATCAAATCCGCGCAAGTTGAACGCTTCCGTCTTCTTCGGGTTATTGGTCAGCAGCCGAATCTCGGACAGCCCGAGATCTTTTAAGATTTGGATTCCGACGCCATAGTCGCGCATATCGGCTTTGAACCCCAGCGCGTGGTTGGCCTCCACAGTATCCAATCCCTGTTCCTGCAGGGCGTACGCGCGGATCTTCTGCGCCAGCCCGATGCCTCGGCCCTCCTGAGGCAGGTAGACCAGCACGCCGCGTCCTTCGCCAGCGATCTGCTGGAGAGCCATGTGCAATTGATCTCCGCAGTCGCATCGAAGCGACTGGATCAGGTCGCCGGTGAAGCAGCTGCTGTGCATGCGTACCAGAGGGGCTAGTTTCCCCGGCGATGCGACATCACCGAAGACTAGCGCGATCGGTTCCTGCGATTCATGCCGCACCCCATACACTTTGATCTCAAAGGGACCGTAGCTGGTTGGCAGATGGGCTTCGGCCAGTCGATGGACCAGCTTTTCGTTGATCCTTCGGTGAGCGATCAGCTGTTCGACCGTGATGATCTCCAGGCCGTGCTGTCTGGCAAGAGCCATCAGTTCATCCCGGTTGGCTCTGTCTCCCCCTTCGTTCAAAATCTCGCAGAGGACGCCGGCAGGTTTCAGACCTGCCATTCTCGCCAGGTCGACGGCAGCTTCCGTATGTCCCGCTCGTCGAAGCACGCCTCCGTCCATTGCGACCAAAGGGTAAACGTGCCCTGGTCGGACGAAGTCTCCCGGCACACTGTCTGGACTTGCCAATCGCCGAATCGTCTCTGCCCGTTCGCTCGCCGTGATACCAGTCTTGCAGCCGCTGTGATCGACTGGAGTCATGAACGCGGTCTTCAGCGGTGCGGTGTTGGAATCGACCAGGGGACGAAGTTCCAAGCGTTCGCAGGTGCTGGACAGAACGGGGCAGCATAGCTGACCATGCCCGCGCAGCATGAAGTTGATCGTCTCCGTCGTCGCCAGTTCCGCTGCGCAGATGAAATCCCCCTCGTTCTCTCGATCTTCATCATCCAGAACGATGACAATCTTCCCGCGGCGAATAGCATCCACGGCCGCTTGTACCGAACTGAAACCCTGATGCGGCATCCAGCACTTCCCTTCGCGATTCCGATGGAATCCAATGACTTTGCAAACCCCGATGGATCAACCTTCGATCCTATTGTAGGAGCTTGTCTGCATCTGTCATTGGCTGGAAGCTGACTTAGCGACTTGGTCCAGTGCGACGGCGAAGCGTTCGACGAGCTTCTCGGTCGGCTCCACACCGCAGGAAATTCGTACCAGACCCTCACGAATTCCTAGCGAAGCCTTGATATCCAGCGGAACGGTCCGATGGCTGGTGGTCCATGGATGGCTGACTGTCGTGTCGATTTCCCCCAGGGACGGACAGAACGGGATCTCGGGGCTGAGACTTCGAAAGAATTGTTGCACCTTCGACACATCCCCCACTAGCTCCATTGCCAGCATGAAGCCGAATAGATGGTTGTCAAAAAACTGCTGGGCGATGGCGTGTTGGGGATGGTCGGGGAGTCCTGGATAGTCGATCCGTGCGACGGCGGGATGGTTTTGAAATCGGGAAGCCAGAGCCATCGCATTGCGGCTGGCACGCTCCATTCGCAGGGGCAGTGTCTGGAGTCCGCGGCTGGTGAGCCAGCAGTCCATGGGGCTGCTGGCCATGCCAAAGGTGCTCACCACCCCGCGCAGGCGCGGCGGAATCGGTCCGCTTCCGGCAATCATCCCCACCATCGCATCGCTGTGTCCGCAGACGATTTTTCCAAGACTTTCGACAATCCACTGGGCACCAAGCTTCAGGGGCTGGCAAAGCAGTCCGCTGGCGAGCGTGTTGTCGATCACCAGCGAGGTACCTGCACTGCGGCAAAGTTCCGCAATGGACAGGATTGGTGGAATCGTCATCCGTGGATTTCCTATCGTCTCGGCGATGGCCATTTTGGGGCCCCTCCCCATCGCCTCTTTCCACTGGGCAAGGTCGACTGCAGGGAGCGACAGGGTGCGGATACCGAATCGAGCCAATTCGCCTTCAAATAAGGTGGAGGTGCGGCCGTAAAGGGGCTGAGCCAGCAGGACCAGATCACCAGGCTCCAAAGTCGCCATCGCCAGTGCTGCAAGCGAGCTCATTCCTTGAGCCGTCAGGATTGCCCAGTCGGCTTGGTGCAAACCCTTCAGCTGCTCGACAAGCTGATCGGCATTCGGATGACCATCCCGGCGGTAGGCATAACCGGTTGCCTGACCCGCAAGAATGTTAGCAGCCTGTTCTGGGGATTCCATCTGCCACACCGACGCGAGGACTAGCGGCGGGGCGTGCGGCGTCGGATGGAGGGAGCTAGGCGAGGGATGAGGAGTCGAATCGGCAGAACCTTGGAGAGCGGAGGGGATGGGTTTTTTTGTCGGATCGGTTTCGTTCATCAGCGTTTCGACTCCCCGGCATCGGGCTGGGTGATTGGATCGAGCGGACGGTGAGATTCTATGGTAGGCGATCGAGTCAACTCCGGAGACAGGCGACATGCTAATCCAAGGGCTAGCTCCCTACTGCGTCAGGGGCAGCATTTCCACCGCCGAGCGGGAGAAAATGTCGTAGGAATCTCGCCAGTAGTTTGCCTTGTCCCTGGCCCCTTCAACTTCTACACTGCTGCGGTCGTTGGCCGGGCGAGAACTGGATCGATTCGTATAGCCAATGTTTTGCCTGTCTGGGCTCATTTTCACTCGGAAGACTCAGGAGGTCGGGCATGATAGCCAAACACGATCATGGGCCAAGCCACTGGATCCAACAAGGGTTGACGATACTGATGGCGATCTTTTTGGGAGCCTTGGGGATTGAAGGATTCCTAATCCCAAATGGATTTATCGATGGGGGCGTCACTGGGGTGTCGATGCTGGTATCCGGCCTGGTCAAAGTACCGCTTTCCGTGCTTTTAGTGCTCTTCAATATCCCCTTTATCTTCATGGCAGCACAGCTGGTTGGTCGTGCCTTTGCATTGCGTAGTACTTTGGCGATTGCTGGGCTGGCCGTAACGCTTCAGTTGGTTCATATTCCGCATGTGGTCGAGAACGACAAGCTGTTGGGGGCGGTTTTTGGCGGCTTTTTCCTCGGTGCCGGAGTGGGGCTGGCGATGCGAGCCGGTAGTGTGCTGGATGGAACGGAGGTCCTGGCAGTCATCCTCAGCAAACATTCGGCAGCGACGGTCGGTGAGGTGATTTTGATTCTCAATGCGATCATTTTTTCGGTTGCTGCCCTGGTCCTGGGGGTGACTCCTGCTCTCTATTCGGCACTCGCGTATTTCACAGCGTCCAAGACGATCGACTACCTGATGCACGGGATTGAGGCATATCAGGGGGTTATGGTGATTTCACCTCAGCAGGATCGGATCCGGCAGGCGGTCCTCAAGGACATGGGGCGTGGGGTAACTACCTTCCTGGCACGGGGTGGGATGAGCATGGAGGATCGAGAGGTGCTCTACTGCGTGGTGACGAGATTGGAATGGAATAAATTCCAATCGTTGGTGGAAGGAATCGATCCGCAAGCGTTTGTGGTGGTTACGCCAGTACAGGATATTCACGGTGGGA
>JBIINB010000115.1:0-13418 GCA_044337705.1 Pirellulaceae bacterium
GGATCGCGCGCTGCAAAAGTCGGCCATTCTCCAGATCAACCTGCAACTCCCATCCATCCTTCATCAGCACCTTGGCGATCCCTTTGGAGGGACGCACGTCGATTCGATCGACCTGCTTCCAGGTGGCATCCTGGGTCGCCGATCCATCGCTGGCGCGCACTGTCTGCAAGATTTGCTCCCAGGCCACGGTCGGCTGCCGCACCTCCGTCCGCTGCTCGGGAGGTTGCACCCACGCAATCTGCTTCTTCAGCTGGAGTGCGATTCCGGTGACGATCACCAGCAACAAAGGCAGCGCGATCGCCATGCTCATCCAGTAATGCACCCGACGGTTCCGCATCGATCCTTTGCCCATAGCTCGTACTCCTACTCGAAAAGGCAACCTAGCCCAGTTCTGTTCTCGCTCGGGTATGTACCACGATAGACAACGACTTTGCTAAATCGGTCACGCCCATGGCAATTCCGCTTGGACTCCTCGCATGCGATCCAGCAGCAGACCAACGGCTTTGACCATGGTATCTAGAGGCATCGACGCGAGGCTGCGTCCACTTTCTCGCACCTGCTGGTCGCTTAGAGGCAGGTGGATAAAAGCCACCCTTCCGGTCTTGCCATGGGTCTCCAGCCAGTGATGCGATAGGTAAAGAGCGGCATTGCAGAGGTAGGTTCCGGCATGGTAGGAGACGCGTGCAGGGATCCCCGATTGACGCAGATAACTGGCCCATACCCCCAAGGGGAATCCGCTGCGATACCCTACCGGGCCACCCACCACCAGCTCGCCAAAGTCCGCCCCCTCCGCTTCGGTGACCCCAGCTACGTTGACCGCGATCGCTTCCAGATGAATCTGAGAAATCCCGGGAGCTTGTCCCAGGTGGATGATGCTGTCGAATCCCCGCGCCAGATCGACTTCTAACCGCTCCTGAAACCTCGTCAGGCTGACCGGATAGCGTCGTGTGATCACGTTGGGTATCGTTCCGCGGACGCGAAGCAGCTCGACAATCGTCTCCCAGCTGGAGTTGCTACTCCATTGATCATAGGGTTCGAAAGCGGTCAGAAGAATGCGCACGGATCGTCTTCTCGAAATGCCCCGAAAGAGCCTGCGGGGGATTGCCCTGCCAGGGCCCCACGCCGCAATCTCCTTGAAGTATAATCAGGATGCCCCCTAGAGACTGGCTGCCTGTGGATGCTGCGGCCAACTCGCTATGGCGGGGGCTGCCAGACCCACCTCGAGACGCGGTTCGTTCCCGACGGACCTTCCTCCCAGTCAAGGTAACCTTGCGATGAAGCTGCTGATGAGCCATTTTGCACGTCTGATCCCTGTCGTTGCCGTCGTCCTTGCGACGATCGCATGCCCCCTGACAGCCCAGTCGGTTTTCCCCGACAAGGCTCTGGAAGCCGCCGTGCGGAAGGAAGTTTTTGCCAAGCGATTCAACGAAGAACCGATCACGGCCGACGACGTGAAAAATATCTCCCAGGTGGTAGCCAAGGGAAAGGGAATCACCAACCTGGAGGGACTGCAGCACTGCACCGCGATCATGCTGATCGATCTGGAAAATAACCAGATCGCCGATCTCGCGCCCCTGAAGGAGCTCAAGCAACTGCAATCGGTGAATTTGGCCGGAAACCAGATTGAGTCGATCGAGCCGATGGCGGGTCTGACGGCGATGCAATATCTGGAACTCTCCCGCAACAAGGTGAAGGACATTGCCCCCGTCAAGGCAATGACCAACATGAGGTCGCTTTATCTTTCCGACAACCAGATCACCACGCTGGAACCGGTGCAGGAATTGAAGAAGATCTGGACTCTCTACGCAGCCAGAAACCCGATTGCCGACTTTGCCCCGGTCGGCCAACTGAAATGGCTCAGTTCGCTCGACCTCCAGGGCTGTCAGATCAAGGATCTTGGCTTCCTCAAGCCGCTGACCGAACTGCGTTATCTGATGTTGGTCGATAACCAGTTGGCTGATTTGGGGCCATTGGTGGAAATGTGCACTGCCGATTCCCAGGGAGACAAGCGTTTTGCGCCTTTCCTGAAACTTTATCTCCACAACAATCCTCTCAGCGATGCCGCCAAGAATGAACAGCTGGCCAAGTTGAAGGAGATCGGCGTGCGGCTGAATCTCGATCCGATCAAAAAGTAATCGAGCGCCATCCTGCCTATCGCGAACTGAGTGTCGGTGGCGAATGGTTAGCCTTGCCGAAGATCGACAAGGTTGGTTTCCGTAAGGGAGCCAACACTTACTGCTGCGACGAGTAGCCGATGGTGGAGGCTACTTCAGGGATGTGGACCGACTTTCCCGGCTTTCGGTCTTTTCGTGGTAGCGATACGAATCTCGCCTCCGACGGCTCCTGGAGCGGCTTGCAGTCGTCCTCAGTCCCTGCGCTTCGGCAGAGCCAGGGCTCTTGCCGTGGGCATGAACTTTTTTCTGGGTGAAAATTTCCGGAAAATATCCCCGACGACGGCATCTTCTCATAGAGCTTGGCCTCCCTCGAGGTCGCAGGGGTGTCTCGTTTCAGTTGGGAAAAGTCATGACGATTCCCGAAGCCATGCTTTCGGATTGCCTGACCCGATGGGGAGGGCCGTTGACTGCATGGCTTCGAGGTCGCTGTAGCCATCCGGAGGATCTGGTGCAGGAGGCTTTCTGCCGACTGTACCTCCTCCCTGCCCTCCCCGACCGACCGGGAGCTTGGCTATTCCGAGTCGCTGGGAACCTTTTGC
The DNA here is from genome assembly GCA_044337705.1 of Pirellulaceae bacterium. Classification (GTDB taxonomy): domain Bacteria; phylum Planctomycetota; class Planctomycetia; order Pirellulales; family Pirellulaceae; genus JBEISR01. The sequence goes on from JBIINB010000115.1 coordinate 2,714, forward strand.
GGGAAGAGTATCGCAGCAATGCCCGCAGGCGGGTAAGGGAAATTCGTTACGCTCCGCAGGAGTCTGTTTCGACCCCCTCAATCGATCCCCAAATGGTGGAGTTGCAGCAAGCGGTCGAAAGGCTGGATCCGCCGCTCAGGGAGGTGGTGATCGCTCGTACCTGGGGTGGCCTGACGTTGAGTGAGACTGCCGAAGTACTAGGGATCTCTACCACGACGGCGCATCGGCGCTATCAGGAGGCGTTAGAGCACCTGAGGAACCTTTTGAACCAATCCGAAACATGAGTCTGGGAACAAAGGAGGTGATCGATGGCACCATCGGAAGAACTGCCACTGGAACGATTGCTGCGGGATGCAGCACCGACGCTGAGTCTCGAGGAGCGGGATCGAGTGATGCTGGAGTGCGGTCGGCGCGTTGCGATGCGAGGGAAGGTAGGAGTCGGTATCGTTTCGTCGCTGGCCACGGCTGCCAGCCTGCTGGGGTGGGTGGCTCTTTGGCGTCCCATCACTGCCGATGTGGTGGCCAAAATCGATCGAACTGCAAGTTTGGATGTCAGTGAAGCATCCAGCCCCTGGCCGGATCGATCCGCAGGCGGTCGTCGAGTGACAGCTTCGCGATCAATCGTCGATGGAGTATGGACCGCAGCGTTTCGCCCCACGACACTCGCGGCACTGGAGGTTCGCTTGCGGCAAGCTGAGGGGCCTGCCCAGGATGCCGCCGACTCTTCGATTACCTCCGGGCGAATTCTCAAAGCAACCGATCGGGATCTTCCTGACTGGCTGTAGCATTCCGACCGCTTTCCTTTCGCTTTCCGAATCCATTTAAAGAGGTTGAGGATCATGAGCTATCGATTTCTAGTTGTCGCTGCGATCTGGTTCGCCTTCTCCCCGACTGGCTCATCGACAGCCCAGGAATCTTCTGCCAAGCCTCAGACTGGTGGAATGCCTCAGCCGATGGAAGTGCCTGATTTGGTCGCGACACGAACGCTGTTGCTTCGCTCGCGGAATGCCGACCAGCAACCGGCCTTCGATCGGCTCTACCCTGCCCCTGACAAGTGGACTCAGGGGGATGCCGCTCCAATCTTTCTGAGGATGAATTGGGAAGCATCCTCGCGCATCAAAGCGCTTCAGGACTTGCGTGGACAGGTGGATCTGGGTGCGCCACTGGAAAAATTGGACCTGGATCTGATCGATCGCAGTTTAGCGATCAACCTGAAGGAGATGCGGCGATTTGTTTACCGGGAACGGGCCAATTGGCAGTACCCGCTGCATGAGGGGCCGATCTATGACGTGCTGCTGCCCGACGTGCAGGAGAGCCGAAACTACTCCCATGCACTGCTGACTCAAGCCCGTTACTATCTGGTTCGTGGCACGCCAGCAGAAGCGGAGCCGCTGATCTGCATGACCACCGGGCTGGCTCGGCACATCGCGGAAACCCCGATCACCATCTGTCGACTGGTCGCAATCGCGCAATCCAGCAATGCATTCGACGTGGTCGAGGAATTGCTGCAGACCCCTTCAGCAGGCAACTACTACTGGGATATGGCCAGTCTTCCACGACCCTTGATCGATTTGAGGACCGCAGTGCAATTCGATTGGATCTGGCGAGGGATTCCTGAACTGGAGGACCTGGAGCGACTGGAAACCCAGCAGCAGTGGGAACGAGCGGCGGGGGCGCTCTACCGACTGCTGGAGCTTTCCAATGAGGGGGAACAGGAGTCGGAAGCCTTGATCACCGATTGGGTGAAGATTTCACGCGAGCGTCTTCCTGGTCGATTGGCAAGCACTGACGGGGAACTTGCCCAAAGAGTCTCTTCGATGAGCGATGCGGAGGTGGGGCTACGGTACTGGATGATTCGCTACCGGGAGGAATCTGAGCGACTGGGCAACTGGTCGATGCTGGAGCCGCATGAGGCGTTGGTTCGATTGGGGCATGAAGAGTTGAGCCTGAAAGATCGCATCCAGGATGAACCTTTGGTGGCGTCTCTGCTTAGTGACCATCGAGCTATCCTGCTGGCCGGAAGTCGACTGGATCAGCAGATTGCGATGCTACGTGTGGTCGAAGCGATCCGAGATCATCTGTCGATCCACAATGCCCTTCCCGACTCTTTGGAGGCGCTCCGCTTGCCTGTCCCGATCGATCCCATGACGGCCAGGCCATTTCATTACGAGCCGGATTCTTCGGGCGAGCAAGCGACGCTGGCCAGTGCCGTCTTGGAGCTTCCTCGCATGCATGATGGTCACCCGAAGACGAGGTACGGGAGGAAATATCTTCTGAAGGTGGCGCGCTGAGCTGCCTAGTGCGACGATGTAGCAATGGCTACGATTCGACCGAAAAAACTCCGGGGAAGTGATGGAGCCCCGGAGTTGCTTTGTTGTGCAAGTTTGTTCTTGCGCAAGAAGCTTGTCTGAACGACGAGTTTGGCTGGACGACCAATCCGACTGGCAGCAACGAGGTTGGCAGCGAGGCTGCAGAGCCTTTTACTTTTTCCGCTGCGCCATTTCGTCTCGCAATCTGGCAGCCAATTCGTACTGTTCGGTAGCGACGGCATCTGCCAGACGTTCCGGCAGTGTCTTCCCAAGCTCGTATTCGCTCCGCAGCGACTCCCGGAACTGCTTCAGCTTCTGTACCATCTCGTCTTCGTCGTAGAGATCTTCTGCTTCATGTTCGGCGAAGAGGTCTTTGAGCGTCTGCAATCCTTCGTTGATGGCGTTGACCGCTTCTTCGGCGTCTTCGCTTTCCAGCGCCAGGAACGCCAGAGCCTGGGTGCGGTGAAAGAGGACGAAGGGCCGATACTGCTCATGACTCATCACCCAATCTTCATCGGGCCCATGATCGCGGCAGACATCCATAAGTTCCAGAGTGTGATCGGCATCCTGGACGGCTCGCTGGTAATGCTGGAGCCTCAGCCAGGAGATCCGCCGATGGTAATACTGTGCGAATTCCCGATCGGCTTCGAAGCATTGATCTTCGGACATCGCGAAGTCCGGTTCATCCGCTTCGCAGTTGAGCAGGTAGGCCAGGTAGGTTTCAAAGCCATCAAAGCGACTTCCGTCGGGACGGCCCGTCGTTTCGATTTGCAGGATTCCCATGTCGATCCGCATTTGGATGACATCGCGACCATCTTCGCCTTTGACCAAACGTACTGATAAACTTTGTGGATCGTAGGACCAATCCTTTAGTAGACGATCCAGATGTTTGTCACTCGACATGGAGTGTCGCCTCCGTGGGGGGCTCACAGCGCCAGGGTTCTGGTTTGGATTTCGACTTTCGCATTCCATTGTGTTCAGCCGATCTATTGGAAACCAGACCCTGACGGGGCAAGAGATGCCGCCTTTACCTTTTTTGACGACGCGGGCCAACCTGACCCGCATCTGCCAAACATCTTTCGAGCTGCCATGCCGAAAGAGAAGTGGCGGCCGGGAAAAACTGAATGAAACTCTGTAAAGATGGCTGGGACAATTGGGGATCCGGGGCTCGCATCTAGAGCTTGGGGCTATAGCTCCGATGGAAAGCGTAGGTGCATCGGAACGATGGCTTGGATCATCCATCCCAGCGGGGAGACGACCGGCCTGATTTTTTGTCGGCTTGGCGCTGTTTGTCTTGCAGTCGCCTGCGGACCGATCCATGGGTGGGGCGAGTCGGCCTGCGAGGGATGACTGGTTGCATCGCCTGCAGGATCCATTGTCGAAGGCGTTCCTTGCACAGTCGCTTATTGGTCGCCTGATCGCGCGAGGTCTGGCTGGTGATCAGGATGGAGCCATCCTGCAGCCAACGGCTTCCCACTAGGGCGCGTAGTCGTTGCTGGGTCCGATCGTCGAGCAGAGGGTTTCCTTCGGCCTGCCAGCGAAGCGTCACCTTGGAGTTGACCTTGTTGACGTTCTGACCGCCTGGGCCGCTGCTGCGCGCGATGATCCATTCCAGCTGCGTCTCGGGAATCAGCAGATTGGTGTTGATCGCTATCCCGTCCATCGGTCACGCACCTCGGTTACCACGATTGCATCTCCCGGCGACGCAAGACATTCTTCCATTTGCGCTCCAGCCCCCACTGGCTAGGGTATCATCATAGCGTCCGTACTCCCGGATAGACCCCCGTCAGGGCAAAGACTTCCTCACCGGTCTTCTCCAGAACCGAAGGGGGGATTCCAGGTTGCCTGTTCAAGTCTTCCTCGACCCCACCTCGATCATCCCCGTTTCCCGAAGGATTCGAAGCATGAACCCCTTCCCTGAGACCTTCCAGCGCGAGCGTAGGTTCGCGCGAAGACTGAATGCCGCTACGGTGGCGACCCTTGTGACCGCAGCCCTCATCGCCCCATCGTCGGTGGCGCAGGATGCATCAGGCCAGAATGTTTCGGGCCAGAATGTTTCGGTGGCAACACCCGCATCGCTTTGGAGTCGCGATGGCGAGGATTGGCCGAGGATGCTGGGACCGCGAGGCGACAATCGATCGATGGAATCGGGGGTCCAGTTGGAGTGGCCGGCGGGAAGTGAACCGAAGATCGTCTGGACGCTTCCGACAGGTACTGGGTACGCCAATGGAGTCGCAGCCCATGGTCGCTTCTTTCAGTTTGATCGCTTTGGCGATGTTGAGCGGCTGACGTGCGCTCATGCGGAAACCGGAAAAGTTCTCTGGACCGCCGAAGGGCCGGTCGAATACACCGATTCGTACGGATACAACAATGGTCCCCGATGCAGTCCGATGGTCGATGGCGGTCAGGTTTTCGTGCATGGGGTCGCCGGGAGACTGGCCAGCTATCGCGTCGAAGACGGCAAGCTGCTTTGGCAGCGATCGCTGAATGAAGAGTACAACGTCGTTCCCAACTTCTTTGGCGTCGGGTCGGCGCCGCTAGTGGTAGGGGATCTGTTGTGGGTGATGGTTGGGGGATCGGTGAAGGATTCGGCGCTGATCGTGGGCGGGCAGGTGCAGGGCGCGACACCCAATGGAACAGCGATGGTCGCATTCGATCGCTTTACTGGCGAGGAGAAGTACCGCATCGGAGACGACTTGGCCAGCTACTCGGCCCCCATCCTGGCGACTTTCGAAGGAAAGGCATGGTGCCTGGCGTTCTGCCGCGCAGGGCTGATCGTCTTCGATCCTGCCAACGGACAGATCGCCGACCGCTTCCCGTGGCGATCGGAGGTTTATGAAAGCGTCAACGCCGCCAGTCCGATCGTGCGCGGCGACGAAATCTGGCTGACCGAAACCTACGGACCAGGGTCCGTGAAGCTGCGATTTTCAGGGGGAAAGCTGACTGAGCTATGGCGGGACGACAAACTGCAGAAGACTCAGGCGATGCGTGCTCACTGGGCGACGCCGATCTTGTCGGACCGATTTCTCTTTGGATGCAGCGGACGCAACGAACCCGACGCGAATCTGCGGTGCGTCGACTGGGAGAGTGGAAAGGTTCAGTGGCAGGTGCGCAATCGCGACCGGACCAATCTGCTGGGGGTGCAGGATCACTTTTTCGTCTACGGCGAATATGGTCAGTTGGCGCTGATGAAGGCCAACCCCGATCGGGCGGAGGTGGTCATCGCGTGGGACTACGAGCAGGAAAAGGGGGAAGATGGACGCCCCCTGCTGGAAGCTCCTACTTGGTCGCCGCCAGTCCTGTCGCATGGCTACCTTTACCTGCGAGGGGCAAGACGCATCGTCTGTCTGGATGTCCGCCAGCCGACTCCCTGATCTTTGCAGGGGATCCGAAGGAACGCTTCGCGAATCCGCGGCGATCGTCTATGATAGGCAAAGTCTCATGAGGCGGGATGGTCATCGACCGCAGTCTTGAGATCGGGAGAGGTGGCAGAGCGGTCTAATGCACTGGTTTTGAAAACCAGAGTCGGGGTAACCCGACCCAGGGTTCGAATCCCTGCCTCTCCGCTCGATGCCAAATAAAAGTGCAACTAAAAGGGGACGTAGGTCAATTCCCGAATTGACCCACGTCCCCTTTTATGTTTTTGCGAGTGGAGAATGCCTCATGGCGCGACTCGATTCGAACGCCTCTTACGATCTGATCGTCTTTGGCGCTACCAGCTTTGTTGGAAAGATCGTATGCAGGTATCTGATGGAGCGATACGGCGATCAGGAGGCGTTGCGCTGGGCGATGGCGGGGCGGTCGCATGAAAAGCTTCAGGCGCTGCAAGAAAGTCTTGGACCGGAGGCGAAAGGGATCGGACAAATGGTGGTCGATGCCCTGGACCAGGAAGCTCTTCGGACGATGTGCCGGCAGACGCGAGTCGTCGCGACGACGGTAGGTCCTTATGCGTTTTATGGCGAACCGCTGGTGCACGCCTGCGCGGAGACAGGCACCGACTACTGCGATCTGACAGGGGAGGTGCCGTGGATGCGGCGGATGATCGAACGGTACTCGGGCTTGGCCAGGCAGTCAGGAGCGAGAATCGTCCACTGCTGCGGATTTGATTCGATTCCTTCGGACCTGGGAGTCTGGTTTCTGCAACGTGAGGCGGCTGCGCAGTTCGGTGCAGTTTGCTCGCAGGTGAAACTCCGCCTGAAAGCAGCTTCTGGCGGTGTTTCGGGTGGCACGGTCGCAAGCCTTCTCAATGTGCTCAAGGAATCTTCCCGAAATCGATCGCTTCGATCAGGACTCGCCGATCCCTATTGGCTTTGCGTCGAGCAACCTCCGCTTGCGGTGACTCAGCCAAGTGACTGGCCGTTGCAGTTCGACGCTGATTTCGATGGTTGGATTTCGCCCTTCGTGATGGCGGGGATCAATACGCGTGTTGTCCATCGCACGAATGCTTTGCTGGGTTATCCCTATGGCCTCGACTTTCTCTACGGCGAGGCTGTCCTCAACGGAAAAGGATATCGCGGGCGATGCCTAGCGAATGCGGCAGCTTTGGGGCTGAACGCCTTCTTGCTGGCATCAGCGATTCGGCCGATACGCTACCTGATGGAGCGAATGGTGCTGCCCACGCCAGGTCAGGGGCCAAGCCGTGAGAAACAGGAACAAGGCTTCTTCGATCTTCGGCTGTTCGGGCGTACGCCACAGGGCCAGCAGCTCGAAGTGAAGGTCAAGGGAGATCGCGATCCCGGATATGGTTCGACGGCCAAGATGCTAGCCGAGTCAGCGATTTGCCTCGCAAAGGATCTTTGCAAGGATGAACTGAAGGGTGGTTTCTGGACCCCAGCATCGGCTATGAGCGACCGACTGCTCAAGCGACTGGAAGAACGGTCCGGGGTGACCTTCGAGCGAATCTGAAAGCTTAGATACTGTCCGCGAATCGCAAGTCGGTTGGACGCAAGCCAACGGTTTCCCCGATTTTCGGATTAGCAGTTCTTTGAAGAGCCACCTCCAGTGGCCGCGCGGTCACCAGGCAGGCGGGTGCGCAACGCCATTTGACTGAAAAAGGTGAACGCAAGAACTTCGACGTGAGATTTTCTGTAGCATGAAAGTTATCCAATTTGATCTTTTGTTCGAATAGGGGAGCCCAAGATCCGATGCAAGATGACGAAATAGCGTCAGGCTTCCAATCGGGAGATCGCGTAGTCAAGAATCCTGACACTTGGGAGCCCAACGCATTCGATGCTTGGGGGCGAGGCGAGGGGGTCGGCGTGGTGGTCGATCCGCCTTTTCAAGTCGATGATCTCAAGCTAGTCGATGTGCGATGGCCTGCTGGTAGATGTTTTGAACCGCTGGCTCGGCTGCTTCCAGCAGCGACAGGTCGGGATTGCGAGGGTGGTTGAAAGCAAGCGATCACGGCTGATCGCCTGGATTGAGTGAAAGAGGTTTTCGAGCGACGTGCCGCAGCAGGAGTGAGCAAATGTTTTTCGATGGGACGAATCTGAGTCTTCTCATGTTGCCGGCGCTTCTGCTTCTGATGCTGTTTTTCATCTTCTGGTCGTCCAATGCGAAATCGATGGAAGGCCAAAGCAGGAAATTGCTTCATTGGTTTCAGGGGATGGCCCTTGGCTTGGGCGCAATAGTCCTTTGCCTCTGGTTCTTGCTGCCGATGACTCCCACCCTTTCGACCTTTGGATATCCGGAGAACGTTGAGCAGATCGACAGCCCCGAGAAAACCCTTCGTTACCTTCAGGAAATGAATCGGGCTCTGGTGCGGACGATTGATGTATTGCGTCTTTTTCTGTTCCTCTTCATCTGGATCTTCCTGGCGTCGATCTATCGATTCAGCAAACTGATCGCCAAGGAGCTGGACAGGAAATCAGGCTCGGATCATTAGCTGTAGAAAAGCGTTGATGAGATCCTAGTTCCGCCGGTGGTCCGTCGGCAACTTCAAGCCGACCGTCGGCATCCTGTTTCTGCTTAGCATGACGCCGCGATGGATCGTCCCCAAGCTGAAGGCCTATCAATCCTTCTGCCACAGCGAGTCTTCCAGGACGTAGATTTTCTATTCGGCAATAGGCTGTTGCAGTGAAGTGCAATGTCAGCCGGCTTCGGGGGCGGAGACCGAGCCAATTCGGCTTCGGTTCAGCCAGATGGCGGCAACCAAGCATCCCAGTGTGGCCCCCAGGTAACTGAAGTTGTGCATGGTACCAGCTCGGGAGAAGGCCAGATCGTCCTCCATCTGGTTGCCGTAGCGCGACACTTGTTCAATCGTCTCCGGATTGCCGGTCGCCATCGCCAGCATCAGTCCCAGTACCCCGACCCCGGCCGCCACGGCCAGGACGATTCCGAAGGCTATTGCGATGCGTCGATCTACATGGTGCTCTTGGCTGGTCCAGTGAGCGATCGGTAGGATCAGCATCGCCAAGGGATAGCCCAACCACCATGCCGCCAGCCAGCCGACAAGCGACGCACCAAGTCGCGGCGGCATGCTTGAAGGGATTTGGAACTGGATAAACTTGAACTTGGTAAAATACTCGCAAGAGATGCTGTAGGAAATCTGGTTATGAATCGCCCCGAAGAGTCCCGCCAGCAGGCTGGCGATCAAGCACCAACCGATGGATTTGACAATCAGCGTAGAAACCCTCATGGCTTGGAAGGCTCAGGGCTAGACAGTATGTAGAAGGGATTGGCGAGGATCCAGGGGAATCGCTCTTCTGCGACGTCCAGATGGGCTTCGACGCGATAGATCCCCGGGGTCTCCAGTGTCCATGTAACTTGATCACCGGTCGCTTCCTGGACCTTCTGGCCGTTGCGAAGCAGATGCCAACTGCATGCAACTGGCGCCTGAGCATGCAGCTCGACCGGCAGTTTCGCCGCATCGATGCGACTTCCCAATTCCCATCGCTGATCAGTTCTACCGCCAGTCGATTTCTCGATGCCGATCTGAAGCCCCTTCGAATCGGCTAGCCAGTCAAACGCGACCCATCCCCTGCCCTCTTCCAGCGCCTGGAAAATATGTTCCCGGTCCAGTGAAGGGACCAGCAGGTGGGTGCCGGCGTGGCGGAGCGAACATTCGTACGGGTCTAGTTGGGCTCGGAAGAGGATATCTCCTTCCTTCGCATCGGATGGTATTTTCAGGAAAGGGGCGATCACCAGTTTTGGCAGTTTCGCCAGCACTTCGCCCAGGGCATCTTCGATCGCGATCTCCGTGTTCGAGGCCAGTCGGATGCGGATGCCGATATTCTCATGAGCGTCGTTGGCGGCAACGCCGGTGTGCGGAGCCAACTGGCACAGCTGGTCCCATCGCTTCAGGTAGTCCTCAGGGTAGGTTTGCAGCGCGGAGAATGACTCCTGCGGATAGTCGTCGAAGAGTTTCGCCAGAGATACTAGCTTCAGCGGATCGCGAAGCGCCTTGCCGAGCGATTCCTGTTTCTTGAAATCGGCGTGCGTGTTGTAGATTTCAACACCAGTGATCCCCGGCACCTGCCACGCCATCCGTTCTTCCAAATGGGAGATGAAGATATGGCCACCGCGGCGTCGCACGATCCCCGCCAGTTCCTCGGGAGGAGCCTTCAGAAATGGCCGCAGGCTGAGCGTTGGGTAGACCAGCATGCCCTGCGTTTCGGCTCCCGGAATCAGCAGGACTCCCTCCTTGGTTCCGCTATGCCCCTGGGTATAGAAATCTACTTCCTCCGAAGGATGTTCGGTAAACATCAGCACGTCCGTTCCGGCTCGGCTTGCTGCAGCGACGATTGAATCGATTTCTCCACGGCTGTCGTGAGAGAGTTTCGAGTGGACATGAAGGTTGGCGCGCACGTGCTGGAGCGACGAGCGGGATGGGACTTCCTTTCGCTGGGTTGCCAGTTGCTGCCGCGTCTGCTGCATCTGTTCTAGCCACTCTTTCTGCAAGCGCTCGAGTGCCTCTTGGGCGGCGCAGTCTTGCGAAAGGATGAACCAAAAAGGAGCGATCCAGAGGACCGTGAGCAGTAGGCGGGGAATGCGGGATGCTGGTGCCATCATGGGAAAATGTCCTGATTCAGACGGTGGCTCTTGGTCCCATATCGTTCTTACTTGGCGTATCCAGATGAAATCATAACACAGCGGGATAGCAATATCGTGGCACGGGCGTCCCGCCCGTGTTGGATGCTACATGGCCGAGACGGCCATGCCACGCGGCAAGTGATGATGGCCTAGGCGTATCGTGGCACGGGCGTCCCGCCCGTGTTGGATGCTACATGGCCGAGACGGCCATGCCACGCGGCAAGTGATGATGGCCTAGGCGTATCGTGGCACGGGCGTCCCGCCTGCGGTGGATGCCACATGGCCGAGACGGCCATGCCACGCGGCAAGTGATGATGGCCTAGGCGTATCGTGGCACGGGCGTCCCGCCCGTGTTGGATGCTACA
>JBIINB010000248.1:0-3723 GCA_044337705.1 Pirellulaceae bacterium
TTTCGCCGCTCCGGACATTCTTCTCGACAATTTGATCGCTCAGGGTAAAGCCGTTCCGATGATTGTGGTCATGCCCAACGGGCGGGCTCAGAAGAACGACCGGGCCGAAGGGAACGTGATGGCGGCAGCTCCTGCCTTTGCCGTATTCGAAAAGGATCTTCTGGAGGACGTTATTCCTGCAATCGAAGCTCGCTACTCCGTGCATTCCGATCGACAGCATCGTGCCATCGCCGGGCTTTCGATGGGAGGTGGTCAGTCGCTGAATTTCGGTCTGACGAATCTGGATAAATTCGCGTGGGTGGGCGGCTTTTCATCGGCTCCCAATACCAAGTCGCCCGAGGAACTTCTTCCGGATCTTCAGAAAGCGAAGGACCAACTGAAGCTGCTCTGGTTGTCCTGTGGCAACAAAGATGGCCTGATTCGCATCAGTCAACGACTGCAGAGGTATTTGAACGAGCAAAAAGTGCCGCATATTTGGAATGTCGATTCGCACGGTCATGACCCGACGCACTGGCGGAACAATCTGTACCACTTCGCGCAGCACGTTTTTCAGCACGATTCCAACGAGGTTGCCAAAGCGGTGGCCAAGGAATCAAGGCCCACTGGCGGAACGCCAGACGGGATCGTGGACGACTTCATGCCGGCATCTACCAATCAGCCTGGCAAGGACTACCCGCAAGTCAATTCCCAGGGACGCATCAAGTTCCGGGTGGTTGCACTGGAGGCGAAGAACGTAAACACGACGTTTCGCGACAGCACGGAGTTTGTGCAAGGAGGAGATGGCGCCTGGATCGGTTACTCGCGTCCCCTGGATGAAGGCTTTCATTACTACGAGCTGGTGATTGACGGCGCCCACGTGCCGGATCCCAACAGCATGATGTACTTTGGCGCGATGCGATGGGGAAGTGGAATCGAGATTCCAGCACAGGACCGGGAGTTTTATGAGCTGAAAAATGTACCCCACGGACAGATTCGCGAGGTCTACTTTCATTCCAGCAGCACGAAGACCGAGCGTCGTGCGTTTGTCTATACGCCCCCCGGGTATGACGCCGATCAGGACGCGCGTTATCCGGTGCTGTATCTGCAGCATGGTTGGGGGGAGAACGAGTATGGGTGGAGCGTTCAGGGGCACGCGGGTCGGATTATGGACAATCTGATCGCAGAAGGTAGATGCAGGCCCTTCCTGATCGTGATGACCTATGGGATGACCAACGAAGTCCAGATGGGAGGGCTAAGGAATTTCGACATTCGAGAGTTTGAGACGGTGCTTGTCGACGAGCTGATCCCCTACATCGATACCCATTTTCGTACACTGACCGACCAGCCCAATCGCGCGATGGCCGGCCTGTCGATGGGGAGCATGGAGACGCGGCAGATCACGCTGAAACACCTCGACAAATTCTCGCACATCGGCCTCTTCAGCGGTGCCACGATCAGCAAGGGGGATGTGGAATCGACGGCGGGATTCCGGGACAAGGTGTCGTTGATTTTCGTCAGCTATGGCAGCAAAGAGGTCTCTGGAGGACAACCTCGTCGTGGCGGCAATCCTGCGGAAACTGTCGAACAGCTGAAGTCGATGGGGATCAACGCTCATTACTATCTGTCTCCCGATACCGCGCACGAATGGCAATCCTGGCGCCGAAGCTTGAAGGAGTTTGCTCCGCTGCTGTTCCATGCAAAGGCCGACTGAATTTTAGTAAAGCGTCTCCACTCCCCAGGTAGGACGGAACTCCAGTCCGTACTTCCAACAGTGCGCAAACGGCGTCGGGGCCAAGGTATTCGGCTTGGCTTCCCCTTCTTCATCGCCATAGCCATCGGGCCGCAAAAATTCCTTGCATAGTAGCCAAAATATTAGTTTTCCTTAGGACCTATCCGTAGACCTGCGAAATCCTAACCCGCAGCGTAAGCAAGGGACGGTTCTCGGATAGGCTCTTAGCTGGCAGCAAAGCAAAGATGCCTGTCCCTAGTGATTTTTTCGCATTGGAACCTAACCCCTTTGGTACCGAACTCGAGCGGGATCGATCTCTAGCTTGTTGCATGTAAATGGACGAATAGAATCTATCGTTGCTCGACTTGGTAAAATCGGAGGCGGCAAAGTGAATAGAAATCTACACTGGGAAAATGTGTACCAGACAAAAAAATCGACGGAAGTCAGTTGGTACGAATCTGACCCGAAACAGTCGCTTGACCTGATTGTTTCGGTGGCCGGCGAGACGAGGGGGCGCGTCATCGATGTAGGAGGTGGCCAATCATTCCTTGTCGACCGCTTGCTTGATTTGGGGTTCATACATGTCGCCGTTTTGGATATTTCCCGAGGTGCTATCGAAGCAACGAAGGCTCGGCTAGGAGTCCAGGCAGCGAAGGTGCGGTGGATTGTGTCCGATATTACCGACGCTGATACGCTAGGCCAGTTTGACATCTGGCATGATCGGGCCGTGTTGCATTTCTTGACCGCCCCAGAAGACCAGCGAAAGTATGTCGACTTGTTGAGGAATACGCTTTCCGCTGGTGGATACTTTATTGTTGGAGCCTTCGCGAAGGGAGGTCCGGTGAAATGCAGTGGTTTGCAAGTCCAGCAATACGATGAGCCAGCGATGTGCAGGTTGCTGGGGAGTGACTTCGAGCACCTGAGGAGCATGAGCTATTCGCACACGACTCCGGCTGCCAAGTCACAGCTCTTCTATTTTGGCGTCTTCAGGCGTAACTAGCTTCTGGGGAATAAGCTCAGGAGGCTTTGAGCCACCAGCATAGCCCCCTAATTCATCGAAGTCCCTGACATATTTCTCACAGCACCTCTTGAGCGTTACCGCCATCAAACCTGACTGACTTTCGCAGTTTCAAATAGCTTATGAACTCGCGGACGGACAAAACTCATGAGTATCTGGAAGGGATCATTCGGTGCCAGCATGGAAATGGAAATCGGCGAATTGTCAGTAGTCGCAGATCATAGAAGCTCAGTACAGGACCGCAGCGAAACTCGATTTCGAACGATCGATCAGATATCCACGATGGGCACGACGAGCTGAATTCAAGGCTGGCGCAAAGCACCAACGATTGAAATACCGGAAACCTGAAGGGCTGGCGCGATTCCAGCCAATACGCCCAGAAGCGCTGAAACAAGCAGACCTTTTGCACCGAGCTTCATTGTCGGTTCAAAGGCGATGGTCGCCCCCTCTGCCCCGATGGCAAAGCCGCCCAAGGCTAACGTAGTTAACGCGAAAAGTGTTCCCGCACTGCCGCCGACAAGACAAAGAAGCAGGCTCTCGAACAGGACCAGCCGCATCGTCCTGCCGGGACGAACGCCAATCGTTTGTAAGACAGCGTATTCTTTGAGCCGATCCTGCACACTCATGACGGTCGTCGTTGCGACCAAGGACAACACCAGTCCGACGCAAGCATACCCGAGCCAGTGGGCGAAGCCGATCAAGTCGACCAAGTCGGAAAGGGTACTCGCATGGAACGCCCCTTTCCGCCGTGTTTTGGTCGCGACCGATTTGGCTCGAAGACGCGCATCAATTAAGTCTGCATAATCCTCGGGCAAGCGACTGGTCGTGGGGCAAAATCGGTTTTCCTGGAAGACGATCAGGTTTCGGTTCGCATCTGCAACAAAACTTGCCGCCCTCGCTCAGACAGCCGTACTTTGCCGGTGACCTGCCCCCAATTTCTGTCCAGGTGTTATGAGAGTAAGGGTTGGGAATGGATTAGCGGCTCGCTGTGCTGCTG
>JBIINB010000116.1:0-13229 GCA_044337705.1 Pirellulaceae bacterium
TTCTCATCCTTCAGCTTGTCGAGTTCCCGCATCAAGCTCTGAATTTGCGATTTGTGACTGTTGACGTTGGCCGAAAGGTTTTTGATGTCGTCTTCAAGTTCCTGAGCCCTTTTCTGCTTTTCGGTCAGCGTGCTGGAAAAGTCCTTGAAGGCATTCTGGAAGCGAGCGTATTCAGGATCGCTTTTGACCGCCACGGCATCCCCCCGATACTTGTCGACCAGCGCCTTGGCTTTGGCCGCCGCGCCCGCTTTCAGTTTCTCAAGCTTGGAGATTTCCTCCGTTAGAGAACGCAGTTTGTCCTTCTTCGACTCTTCCTGAGCGATCATGGCACCGATCGCATCCATGTACTGATTGAGCCGTTTTCTTTTTTCTTCGATGACGTTGTCATAGCCCGCCATCATGACTCCTGGATTCAAGTCCAGTTCTTCCCTCGCCTTGTTGATGCGGAAGGTAAGCAGGTAACCGAGTGCCCGAAAGTACTTGCCGATCGCTTTGATCACCGGGGTTCTCTCCTATTCTCGAAGGAAGCTTCTATCATCGGGATTCAATTGCAGTTCCCGCAACCGTTCTTCAGTTCTCTTGGCGACGCGTAGCGACGCCTCCAGTTCATTTTGGACTTCGCTCAGTTCGGCCTGTTCTTGCTTTTCGGACAATGACGAAAAGTTTCTGACGACACCCTGAAGCTGGTCAACGCTCGCCTTGATTTCCTCGAGGATCAACTCTCGTTCTTTTAGAATTGCCTCGCGTTCCTCCCCCCCCAATCGCTCCGACAGTTCGAACATCTGGTGAGAGCGATCCAGTCTCTGGACGCAAGTTCCGACCAGTTGCCGGATTCGTGCGACCAGTTCCATGCTACGCAGTTCGTATCCTGGTTTTGACGCTTGGGTTTCGAAGTCCCGGCGGATGACTCGCAACAGATTCAAGTAACTTTGCGGTCGGTGGTCCCGATCCATTCGCAGCTTCCTAAGAAGCTCGTCCAATTCCCGTTCCTCAGCCTCTCGCTGTTCCTTCTGCATCTGCTGCAGTTTGCTAGCCGATATTTTCTCCGGCATGAAGATGGCTCGCGCCGCCATCCAACCCAGTCCACCGATCACCCCGGCGGTGCCCAGGCCTATGAGGACGGGAGCCCCGAGCACAACGCCGGCGCCCAGCGCGATCCCCCCTGCCGCCGTCGGCCAAATCACCGACGGTGCAAAAAAGATCTCCCCCATCACCTTGTTGCGGATCGAATCCATTCCACTCATCACCGATCTACCACTGGTGTTCGTAACGTGAGAGGAAAAGCACGCGGGACCGTCTTCCCAAAGAGGGAAAGACCGACCGGTCCCGCAGTCCACGACTGATCGTATTGTAGAAAGAATTTTCGCGTTGTGTGCCACTCCCCCACTTCGGTATTCGACCGTCGGGTTCGAGACCGCATTGCTTTGAGAAAATGGGGGTTCCAGGCGCATTTTTCAGGCAGGTCAGCCAGCGAACAGAGCCTCTGTCGTCAACGAATCCCCTGCAGTTCCAGAAGCCGGATCTCTTCCTCCCATTTGGCTCGCTCTTCATCGCTGACCTTTGGATCTGGTAGCAAGCTTCGCCGCGTGCAGTTGATAAGAGCTTGCAGCGTCTGATAACGCCGCGTCTGCTGGATCGCTGGCTGGAGAAAGTCCAGCACAATCCCCTTGAGCTCTTCTTCATCCTTTGGCGGAATCGCCTTGAATTGGCTGCGAAGTGCCGCATAGCCGGCGGAGGAAAAGTCTTCGGAGAGTCCTTCCTTATCCAGCCACTGGATCAGCTCGGTGGTGCTGATTCCTGTCGGTTTGAGCATCCATCGGATGAACTCTAGCCGGTCGTCACCAACTGGGTCCAGCACGGGGATAATCAAATCGCCGACACGGCCTGGCCTTCGGATATCTGGACTCAACAGGTGAATACGGGCAGTCATCAGCAACCAGATCACCTTACCTCGCAATCTCGGGTCACTCATCATCGCCTGAATTTTCCCCGTCAACCGGCGTTCTGTCTCGTGGGCTCCTTCGCCTACCCCACCGAACTGCGTATCGGCTTCGTCGACGAAGATCAGCACCTTTTCCAGAGCCTCCAGCACCCGCCTGAGTCGCTCAAAGATAACATCGGTCTGGCCGAACCATTGGCTGCGGATGTTTTTAAGTACCAGAACTGGCATGTTCAACTCACTGGCCACCGCCTCGAAGATGAATGTCTTGCCACCGCCGATAGGGCCTGCGATCGCAGCACCTGGCAAAGCACGATCGTCGGGAAGCTGCATGCGCGGAATCAGGTACGTACGAAGGAACTCTTTGAGTTTATTGAAGCCGACGCAGTCATCCAGCGTATGGCTTGGCTTCTTGAACTCGACAACATCTTCTCCCAACTGAGACTGGATGAATTGTTCGACCTGCAGCGTTACATCATCGCGACTGATCGGCTTCTTCGCATAGTCGGCAGCAAGAAGCAGTTGGCGCAGGGCGTGCAGACTGAGACCTGCTGTCGAGACAGCAATCTCGTCGAGATTGTCCGGTTTCCATTCGACATTAGGCTGCGCCGCATACCATTGGGCAAAGTGCTTTCGCTGTTCGGTGTTGGGCGCGGGAATCTCCAGTGACAGAACCTGAGGTAGCCGCGAGATCCTTGGATGGATCAGACTTCGCGACTCGGCGACCAAACAGACCGTATCCTTTCCGGAAAAGAAGGAAGGGTCGCTGAACCAGTCGGTGACAATCGCGATCCTTCGCACCTGGGCTTCATTGATCTTCGCCACATCGCCATCCCCCGCCGGCAGGAGCATGTCGGCAGCTTCGATGAAGATCAGCAGGTTCTCTTTCAAGGTGGTGCGCGAACAAATGGTCAGCTGGCGAAGAAATTCTAGAGCTTGCGTACCGCTCCCGATGACTTCCCGCATGTATTGGTCGAATTCCTTCCTCCGCAGCTCGAACTTCGATCCATCTTGCAGCACTTCCTTGACCGGAACCTGATCCAGTGAGACACCATTGCGCCATGCCGCCCAAGCTTCGCGCAGTCGCACCCGGTCCTCGTCATGGATGCGGATCGGTCCGTTCACTTCGTGGACGATTTGAATCAAGCCGGGGATCTTCGTCTTGGAATTCAGAAATGGGATCAATGGGACGTAGGTTTTGCCGTCGTAATAGAGATCGTAGATATTGCCATATAGAATGATCGATCGCGCCTGGCCTGAATTGATGATCTTCGCCAAGTTGCTGAAGAAAGGATAAGTCGCGTTGGGTACCTCGGTGACTGGGACGGTGACTTCGCTGTTTCCCATATTGCTTTCCTTCGATTCAGCTGAAAGGTGGCTTTTGTCGGTTCTAGCACAGTTGACGATCGCGGCGTCGATAGCACTCCACTCGAGCCGATTGTTGTTTCGGCAGATGGAAATAAGGATCGCTGGCTCCCTGGACCCATTTGCAATCGCCCTGACATGGAGAGCGACCAGGCGGCCGATCTACAGTCCGAATTCGGCTGAGGGCCGATCGGAAGTATAACGGTCCGCACCGCAGTGTCCCACAGGGGGCGGGAATCGAAGGAGGCCCGGAGGATCTACCGGTCGTTTTTCCGAGGAAACGTTTTCATCGATGGCGAAGACTTCTCCATCGACAGGGTTTCCACCACTCTGTCCTAGCGGCCGCCCATCTCGGACGCGTCAAATTTTCGCTAAGTCTCATGGACGGCCGGCTGTCGGATGGGTGTCTGACGAAAGTTCGCTTTCAAGTCTTGGTCGCTGCCGTTCAAACTATTAGCTTGTTGCTTTTACGCCCTGGTGGGAGCCTTCGTTTGCTGGAGCTGTCGCTGCCTTCCGCAGCGTCGCTTGTGTCCTGGCAACGCTAGGGGACGCCAAGTCGGAGAAAATTGCAAGGGCAGCACCATTTACCATACAAGTTACCATACAAGCGGATCAATATTTCATGGCCAAAAGGCGTACCAGTCATCACTTGCCCTCCCAATCCTCCACGGATGCGTCTCCTATGGATGAGGCTTCGCTGCTAGAGGCATGGAATGACCCCCAGACGCAATCGCTTTCCCAGGATTACGCCGGTCGCTGGCATCGACTGGTGAGCACCACCAACTGGGAGAAGGGGAAAATCATCTCCCTCTGGCGGAAGGCTCTGGTGGATGCCGGCGCCGATCCAGCACAATACCGCGATGAAGTGTGGGCCCGTGGTGTCGGTGGACTGACGCCTCATCACGCAAGTCGGCTGCGGAGGGTGCACGAGCGATTTGGACAGACTCAGGAGTCCTACCCCGGTCTTTTTTGGACCCATTTCCTGGTTGCGTTGGATTGGGATGATGCCGAACTTTGGCTGGAAGGGGCCAGTCGGACTCCCTGGAGCGTCTCGCAGATGAAGCGAGCTCGCTGGGAAGCGCGTGGAAAACTTGATTCGGAAATCCCCGAGGCGACTATCGAAGTAGCCGAGGAATCGGATCTGGACGAACGAGCCGGGATGGAAGAGCCGGTGTCGGCAGAAGTGGATCCGCAGTTCAAGGATCGCATCGGAACCAGCGGACCCCGAAACGAAGGTCCCGACTTCGGCGATTGGGATCAGGAGGCAGATGGCGCGGTTGAAGCAGAGGAAGCTATCGTGGATTTGGATTCCGAATCCGCCCCCGCCGTATCCCCGTTTGCTTCCATCCGCGGTTTGCCCGAGGACGTTCTGGAGGCTGCTGAATCGCTGAAGCTGTGTCTGATCCGGCATCGCGCCAGTGGCTGGAGCCAGATGGAAAAGCAGGACTTCCAGAGATTGCTGGATGCCTTCCAGAAATTGCTCGACTGCGACAGATGATATGGCCGCCAAACGCAAATCAAGGGTGTCCAAAACCGAAGCCAACGAGGAAACGCAAGAAGCTGTTGCGATTCCTTCGCCGTCCGGTGGATGGCTTGGGATCGACATCGGAGGTGCCAATCTGAAGGTTTCGGATGGCGATCAGTTTGCATGCAGTGAGCCATTTGCACTTTGGCAGCAGCCCCATCGACTCGCCTCG
This sequence comes from Pirellulaceae bacterium, assembly GCA_044337705.1. GTDB lineage: Bacteria > Planctomycetota > Planctomycetia > Pirellulales > Pirellulaceae > JBEISR01. The sequence continues at coordinate 5,002 of JBIINB010000116.1, forward strand.
GCCATAGCGAAATTGCTTGATCGTTCCCCACCCTTTCGGCAGTTGGCCGTCACCATGACCGGGGAATTGTGCGACTGCTTCCTGACGCGTGAGGAAGGGGTGTGCAGGATCCTCGAGCAGTTGACGTTGGTGGTGCCCAGCCCTTGGGTGCGAGTCTACGGCGTCGGCGGGAAGTGGTACAGTGTGCCGCAGGCTGCTAGAAATCCATGGTCGGTCGCGGCATCCAATTGGGATGCATTAGCCCGCTACGTGGCATCGCTTTTCCCCGACCTCTGCGGGCTGTTGGTCGACATTGGGTCGACGACCACCGATCTTATACCGCTGGGGGACGGGAGACCACAGACCACTGCATCGACCGACAGCCAGCGGTTACAGGAACTGCAGCTTGTTTACTGCGGCGTGCAGCGGACCCCGATCGCGTCGCTGATCAGCTGGTTGCCACTCCATGGCAACAACTGCCCGGTGATGGCAGAGTCCTTTGCGACAACCGAGGATGTCTACCTTTGGAAGGGTTGGTTGGAAGAGAACGAAGAGGACTGCGATACCTCCGATCGACGACCAAAGACCAAGGACCACGCAGGCTACCGTCTTGCACGGATGGTCGGTGAGGATGGTGCCAGCTTGGCCCCCAGTGATCTGGACGCCATCGCCGACGCCATTATCGACGCACAAGCAAGTCGGATTGCCGAGGCGATGGATCGGCAGCGACGGGGGCTTGGGGTGCGGTCCTGCAAAACATTGTTCCTCGCAGGCCATGCTCCTTTCCTGATGCAGCAGGTTCTTCGAAAGATCGATTGGAAACCGACTTTGGTCGACCTCCAGCAGCTTTGGGGGGCCGCGCAAAGCCGCTGCGCTCCTTCGCTGGCCGTTTGTCGGCTTGCTATTCAGAGCGGCGAGTTGTCGACGTGATGCAACTCCCACGAATTGTGGTCAAGCTGGGGGGGAGTTTCCTCCATCGCCCGGATGGGATTCGGGCCTTTAAGTCGTGGTTCGCTGACCAGCCGCCCGCAGAGTGGGCCTTGATCGTTGGGGGAGGTATGGCGATCGATGCCATGCGCGACCTCGATCGACTCCATCCACTCAACCAGTCCGCCATGCACTGGCGCTGCATCCAGATGCTCGATGCGACCTACGAAGTGGTGCGGGAACTGCTGCCCGACTGGCAGACGGTCGACCAGAGAGAGGCTTGGGAAACATGGGCCAAATCGAATGATCGAAGTCTATCGAAAAAGCTTCTTGTTCGGATCGGAGCTTGGTACTCATCCGATCGATCCACGCAAGCTGCCTCCTTGCCCTATCCGCCCGAAGATTGGCGAACGACCACCGACGCGCTTGCAGTCCTCATGGCGCATTGGTGCGGGGCGGATCGCGTGATTCTTCTCAAATCGGTCGCCATCCCTGTGGCGACCTCGTTGGCTCATGCTCATCGGGAAGGTTGGGTCGATCCCGCCTGCGTCGCCATCCAAGATGGTTTGCCAGTTGAGCTGATCGGAATATGCGATCCTGAAAGATAATTTTCGCGTCGCAAAGAATAAAAAAACGCTTGGCCGATTTCACTCGACCAAGCGTTCCTATTTTTGTCGCTAAGGTGTCGTCTCGCACCTCGAATGATCTGCTTCGGGCCGCGGGCCGCGGAGGGGAAGGTCGAGTGTCGCTGGTTGGATCGAGTCTTGCCCATGAGCCGCCTCGATTGGTCCAGCGTCTGCCTTGCCATCATCCTTATGTCAGGAAGCCAGTCTTCATTCGACAGCCGAAAATTGCACCCCACGAATCAGCAATGCGATCACTCGCATCCGCAGCTTGGTCCGACAACCGATTCGCATCCGCAGCTGGGAGCAGCACCGCAACCGGTGTCGCAAGTAGCAGGAGCGGCAAGGCTGGACTTCAGGCGAGCATGGATGCCCGACAGCTTACCCTTCAGAGCACCCAGCTTATGTCCGAAGCGAGGTGCTGGGGCGCTGTTGCAGCAGCCAGCATCAACGCCGCAGGAAGGAGCAGCTTCGATGCCGCAGCTTGGGCCAATCGGAGCTTCGATACCGCAGCTGGGTGCTGCACCGCAACCGGTGTCGCAAGCAGCAGGAGCAGCAAGGCTGGCCTTCAGGCGAGCATGGATGCCCGACAGCTTGCACTTCAGAGCACCCAGCTTATGTCCGAAGCGAGGTGCTGGGGCGCTGTTGCAGCAGCCAGCATCAACGCCGCAGGAAGGAGCAGCTTCGACGCCGCAGCTTGGGCCAATCGGAGCTTCGATTCCGCAGCTGGGCGCTGCACCGCAACCGGTGTCGCAAGCAGCAGGAGCGGCAAGACGAGCATGCAGGCGAGCATGGATGCCCGACAGCTTGCCCTTCAGGGCGCCCAGGTGGTGTCCGAAGCGAGGTGCAGGAGCGCTGTTGCAGCAATCGGCAGCAACCTCAACGCCGCACGAAGGAGCCGCTTCGACTCCGCAGCTTGGCTCGGCAGCACAATCGCTACCACGATGGAACAGACCCGCCTGTGCCACGCCGGAACAGCTGAGGGCAAGGGCGAACATAGAAGAAAGAACAAATCGACGCATGGGAAAATCTCCGTCCACGGAAAAAAAGGGGTTACCACATTCCTCAACCACCTCACCGGCGGCCCTTCGAAGCCAGCGTGCTTGACGCTTCTTCTGCTGGAAGCAACGAGAGCGATCCGCGGACGTTTTGGTTGAGAATGCTTTTCAGAACTTCTTGCCCAATTGATTCGGCTTTCCCAAACGTAAAAGATTTCCTGGAATGCTAGAATTCCCGCCGCGCTGATCGAAATGCTTGCAAATGTAGCGGTTGTAGCGATAGGAACCCCTTTCGGCTGGTTCGACGCTCCAACGCCCAAGGAACGGCCAGGGTGTATCCCCCTAAGAATGATGGGGTTTTTAGGGAGACCGAGGGTCGTCTGCATACTTCCAGAGTTCGACCGGTTGGTCGTTCTCCAGCGGTTTTCCGGGACGACTCCTTCCTGTCCCCACCATCTGCTGCAGCTCTTCTAGAAGACTCGCCACGACATCTGGATTGGAATCTGCGACGTTTTGAGATTCCCGAAGATCTTTCTCCAGATCATAGAGTTGGACGTGTCGCTTCCCTTGACCTGCGACGCGTGACCGCGGTCTCGGTTCACTCCAGCCTCCCGAGTCGGGGGCCAGGATCAGTTTCCACTTGCCAGACCGAAAGGCGAAGGTGCCATTGACCGAATGATGGATCATCGATCTTCGAAGAGCCGATGGCGATGGCGACTTGGTTGTCCAGAGCGGCATCAAGGAGAAGCTGTCAGGTGCGATGGGGTCGGCCAATGCGATCTCGGCGGCTTCCAGGCAGGTGGCCATCAGATCGGTGAGCACCACAGGGTGGTCGGAAACAGACTCCCCTGCAATCGCCTTGGGCCACCTTGCGACTAATGGAATGCGATGGCCTCCCTCGTAGATATCGGCCTTGTGCCCTCGAAGACCTGCCGATGGATCATGTCCAACGGTCTTTAAATACGCGATGTCAGCTTGCGGGGCGCAGCCATTGTCGGAGGTCAGTAGGATGAGCGTTTCATCGAGCGTTCCGCGTTGCTCAAGGACTTTCAGTAATCTCCCGATCTCCGCATCGGTCTGCATCACAAAATCGGCATAATGATTCAGACCGCTCTTTCCGGCAAACTCGTCGCTGGGTGCAATTGGGGTATGGGGACTGGTTAAAGGAAGGTAAAGAAAGAAAGGCTGCTGCCGATCGATGCCATCCAACCACTCGATCGCCCGATCGATCGTGGTGGGAAGTACCTCTTCGACCCGAAACCCCTCGGCTGCTGGACCTTGACGGGTCCATCCGCTTGTTCTTCCCGCGACCATCGGGAACCTCGCGGTGCTCGAGGGGACTTGTTCTACTTGGTCCTGCTTCAGGTAGGTGTAGGGGACCATGTCCAGCGAGGCGCTGATGCCGAAAAAAGTATCGAAACCGGCGGATAATGGCCCACCGCGGAAGGTTTGCGACAGATCGACCGATCGATAGGATGCCTCGGTTTCAATCGACAATTCCGGAGGCTTCCCATCCCCTGTCTGTGCCCAGTCGATTCCCAGGTGCCATTTACCAAAGCAACCCGTTCGATATCCACGGTTTGCCAGTTCTTCCGGAAGTGTGGTGATTCCCGAAGAAATCAAAGTGGGGCTCAATCCCCCCAGGACACCCGACTTCAACTTAGTACGCCACGCATAGCGTCCGCAGAGTAAGCCATAGCGAGTCGGAGTGCAGACACTGCTGGGGGAGTGGGCGTCGGTAAATCGCATCCCTTCGCGTGCGCAGCGATCCCAATTGGGTGTAGCAATCTTGTTGGAAGGGGCGTAACAATGAACGTCCCCGATGCCGAGGTCATCGCAAAGCACCAGAACGATATCGGGTGGCTTGGAAAACGAACGGCCAAGGCACAGACTCGCCAAGATGTGGACGCACCAGAGCAGCGAGATCTTCAGACCACCTCGATTCTTTGTGGCGCGGGTCATGATGCGAACCTTCCGTTGAAGCAGGAGTCATCAATCTTTCCAGAGGTTTTTGTCCGGCACTGTTAGTTGACGTCGATGATGCCACTGCCGTGCCTCGATCCGGTTCTCGATATCTGTCATCGTCGGATGGTCGGTATAAAAAACCGCCGTCGGATTGATACCCGCTTTGCGATTGGAATCAATTCGGGATCGGACGGCGTCGAAGGTAGCAAGACGTGGCAGGATCGATCCCCAGATGATTGCAATCGCAGTTAAGCATCCGAAGAGGGTCGAAGTTTGCCAGCGAGTAGGGCGCATGATTATGGTCCCCCGAGCGACTTGGCGACTTCCGGGAACCACTGGGTAAAGACCAGCCATGCCATGAGGAACGAGAGGATCAGATTGAGAGCTTGGCCGCAGATATAGAGCACCACAGGCTTACCCGCTGCAAGCATCTGGCGGTACTCCCGAAAATTGCTTTCCAAGCCAATGCTGACAAATCCCAGGCAGAAGCACCACTCCCGAATCGATTTGGTTACACCATCGACGACACTGGAGACCAGAGCCTTTCCGGATGCGCCCTGGGTCTGCAACCAGGATGTGAGCAGCGAGACTGCAAGGAATCCAAGCACAAATTTCGGAAACCTACGCCAGATCTCCCTGCCGCTTGGCTTCATTCCATCCTCGCGAGGTTCCATCCTCCAGGTCCAGTAAACAGCGACGGCGAAGGAGATCACTCCGATCAGGATGTTTTGAATCATCTTGATGGTTGCTGCGACATCCTTCGCTGCACCTCCCACCAGTTCACTGGCGGCGGCGACGGCTCCGGTCGAATCGATCGTGCCTCCGATCCAGGCACCTCCGATGACCGGCCCCATCCCGGAGGCTCGCACCACCATTGGCTGGATCACCATGGAAATCACGGTGAAGATCAGCGACAGGCCAATCGCCAGCGAAAGCTCTTCTTTCTTTGCGCGGCAGGCGGCTGCGGTAGCCACGGCAGCTGAGACACCGCAGACCGACATATCGGCGGATATCACCATATTCAACGATGGAGACGGAATGCGAAGAATGCGCTGTCCGAACCAGTAGGTGGTGATCAATACGATGGGGGTGGTAACCCACGAAATCAGAACTCCCGGAAGCCCCAGCGCCAGCAACTTGTTGATCAGCACTTCGGCCCCCAGAAGCACCAGGCCCGTCTTGATGAACAGTTCTGTCCGTGCAGCCGATTTCAACCAATGCGGAGTTCCCATCGTGTTGCTGATCAGCAGTCCCAAAAGCACGGCCCAAAGCGCGTACTCGAGGTTGTAATGCTTGATGACTGCCTGTCCGGCCAGAAAATAGGACGCAACGGCCAGTGCGAACAGGGTGGCGAAACCGACAACGAAACCGACCGGGGATTCTTTTTGCAGAGCGGCCGCAACGGCGAAGCATGCCAGCAAAAGTCCTCCTGTGAAGAGAATCGCTGGAACCAGCGATTTACCCTTCAGCACCAATGCCTCGGCCGGATTGCTCTCCCACTCCCCAGGCTTGCCTATCCATGGCTTCAAGAGGTTTCCTGCCAGCTTCTTTTCAATCTCGGTCTTTTGCTCCACCCAAGACTTCATGGTCTCTTCCGAGCCATCTGCTGCCTTGATCGATTGACGTAGCTGGTCCAGTTTCTGATGGAGTGCGACTCGGTCGGCTGGGCGGGATACCAACGCCGCTATCAAGGCAAGCACGAGTAGGCCACCGGCTATTGCCATCGCGAGGAAATCATCGACCTGGTACCAAGGCCTGGCATACGGTTTGCCGCCTTTCCCAGGCTCTGGAAGGCTGTTGGAGTCACCTCGATGTTCTGGCTTCATTCCCATGTTCTCGGAGGAAAAAGAATCGCGTTGTCGCGGCAATCGTTTGGTCCAATTGATGCCAGAAGGTCCCCACTGAGCAAGACCAGTGTACAGGCAACCGATGATTCCGGGATAGCCAGTTGCTTCGCGACAACCTGGCGATAGAGAGCCAGTTGGGGTTGGTGGACGCGCTGTCGATCTGCGGTCCATTCTTCAAGTGGCATTCCTTCTGGCACGCGATCGGTCTTGTAATCGAGGATTTCGGCTTGGACCGCCTTTCCTTTCATCGATCCGACCACCAATCGGTCGATGGTGCCTTGAACCAGGTACTGATCCTGTTTGTGAAGTAGGTCGAGTTCCTTGTAGACTTCGAGGGTCAGCCCAGAGTCCACCCATGTGCGGTAGCGTTGTTTGGATAGTGCGTCGCTTAAGGCACGGGAGGCGAGATAGTTCTCCATGCGGCTCATCCACAACTCCATCGGCACCAATCCCATCTCTTCGGGTTCCAGACAATCCAAAGCCCATTGCTGCGCCAGTTTCCGCTCCCAGTGGAATTCATCAATCCAAAGTACCTGCTCAAGCCACCGATGAATCAATGTTCCGCCACGCGCCGCATCTTCGCTGCGTTCTTGAAAGGCCGAGCGGACGATGCCGGGGTGGTGGCGATGGAGCGCCGATGGGGTTTTCTTGACCAAGTGGCGTCGATACTCCTCGGGGGTCGTGGTGCGAAGGGACACCGTCCAGGGAGCTTGGGGTTCGTGTTCTTCGGGATGTAGAGAGAGTTGCTCCTGCTGGTCGATACGATGCCAATTGGCGTTGCCACGAGTCGTAATCACCCGATTTGGTTCCGCCGCCAGATGCTCTTCTTCTGACCCAAGAACGCAAGCATGCAAGACCGAACCCCAGTTCTTCAGTGGTTTCTCAGATGGAAGAGCGTAGAGGTAGAGTGCTTGTCTGGCTCGGGTCATCGCCACATAAAGCACGCTCAGAGCTTCCGTCCATTGATGTGTCGCATGTTCCTGAAACACTTCCTGCCACCCATCCCCCAGGCAAGGTCGCAATTCCTTTGGAACGTAGCGCATGACCCTTACTGCTTTCTCTGTACGGCTCCGGTACTCTGCAACGCATTTGTCTGCTGTGCCTCGAAACTGCTGAGGAAGGCTCGGCAAAAAGACTGCGTCAAACTCCAGCCCCTTCGACTGGTGAACCGTCATCACCCGAACTGGGCTGGCCTTCGGATAGTCAACTCGCTCCGACTCCACAAAGCGAACAAAATCGCGGATGCGAGGTGTGGGCTGTTCATCAAAGCGAACTGCAAGGGACACCAATTGCTGCAAACGGATTTGATCCCGTTCATCGCATGCAGGTGCGATGCGATCAGCCCAAATGTTTACCGTTCGGCCATAGCCAATCGAAAAAACCTGCCTCCTTATTTCTTTCGACAGCGATTCCGGATCGCTCATCCATCGCAACTCGGACTCCGTCTTCCAGGGAGCTTGGGCGATCTGATAGGCAGCGATGGAATGCCCGGGATGATCGGCCAGAAGAAAGAGACTGAGCAGCAGGTTAACCGCCGCCGAATCGGTCAAAGGATTGCCGCCTTCCTGGCTGGCATCGATATGGCGATCTCGCAGCTGATGAATCATTTTCGCCACATCGGTATTGCGGCGAAAGAGAATACCGATCGTTCGCTCAGGGGCCTCCCGGTGCAACTGAGCGACATGATCGGCCGCCAGTTGAATCACATCGACCGCTTCTTCTGTGTCTTCTCCAGATCCATCCTCTTCGGATTCTTCGGAACTAGGGTTGCCACGTGCCGTTTTAGGTTTCGGAGGACCATTAAACAGCTGAACGTAACCCGGCAGGTGGCTGCGGGCGGTGGTATGTTCGGGAAACTCCCGCCGCCATCGCTCTGTTGCAACTTCACC
>JBIINB010000117.1:0-13172 GCA_044337705.1 Pirellulaceae bacterium
CGGCGCTGCAGACGGCGTTTCAGTTCGCGATCGACGAGGGATTCGACTTCGTCGTGACGCTCGACTGCGACGGTCAGCACCAGCCCAAGCGGATTCCGAGATTCATCGCCGCCTGCCGGGACGTCGATATGGTTTCGGGGAGTCGTTATCTGAAAAAGTATCCCGGTGACGATGATGCGCCTCCCGAGCGGATGTTCATCAACAAGACGATCACCGCCGAGATCAATCATCGTCTGGGGTTGTCTCTGACCGATGCTTTCTGCGGATTCAAGGCGTATCGCGTCGCATCGCTGCAGCAACTAAATATCCAGGACACCGGCTACGCGATGCCGCTGGAGTTGTGGGCTCAGGCCGCGATGTTGGGAATGCGGATTCTCGAGATCCCGGTTCCCCGACTGTATCTTGATCTGAAGAGATCTTTTGGTGGAGCTTTGGATCATGCGGAGACTCGCTTGAATCATTACCGCGCGGTGCTAGACCGCAGCATCCAGCAGATGGAGCAACGGGGTTATTCCCTGCAAGCGACCAGGGCGCATTCGCAGGCTACCTGACAATCGCGATGTCGATTCATGTCGGAATCGCGATAGCTGAATCGCTCATTGGTCCAGTCGGCGCATGGTCATTGCCTGCGCATTGTTGCAAAGTTTGATGGCTGTTAACTCGTTTGCTACTCTGTTAGAACCTGTCCGTAAACCTCCAAAATCTTTACCGTAGCGTAAGCAAGGGACGGTTCTCGGATAGTCTATTAGCAGGTAGTTCGTGGATTGAACATAGAGTCCAGGGGTAGGCAAATGAGATGGCTCTTTCTCTCCTTGGTGGTGTGCATCGTTCTAGGGATGGGTACCACTGGACAGGAATCAAAACCTCAGGGTATTAAAGGTGGGCTGGGGAGTCGAGAGATTGTTTCTGAAAGTCGAGAGATCACGATTGATGGAACGAGAGTCGTATTGCTATGTGTTGCGAAGGAGGCACATTGGAGTGGCGATTTGAATGAGCAGCCCTTGACGTGCATTCGTATCAGCTACCTCACGGAATATGTGGGTGAAGAGCCTTTCCTGAATACCGACACGGGAATGGCGGAAATTCGGATGCCAGGTTCGAATCAAATCATTTGGCCAGGAGTCGAAACCAAACATACTGTCTGGAACTACAGCGACCGTCGCCCGTTGTCTCTGTTGGAATCGCCTGAAGTTGCCTCGAAGGAACATGCCTTCTATCATGAATTCCTTGGAATGGGTGGGATCAGTGAAGATCATGTCGATTGCGTGCTCAGAGATATCGGATTCAATGGCCGAAAAATCGATGTCGTTTTTCGCAATGTTCGGTTGAAATAGCGATCTCGGCCGGCCAGGCGAGGTCGTGCGGTGGCCAGTCGCGACTGTGACGCGGTATACCTCTGCGGCGCTTTGACGTTTGGGGTTGAACTGGATCGCAGTCGTCTCCGATTCAGACTGCTAGGTGGCGTACTGCGTTTCAGGCCAGTAGAAAGTCCAGGGGATTGGTTTGTCTGATTCGTATCCTGCCTACCGAGCCCCAGCCGAAGACGGACAGCGGTTTCACCATCCGCCGATCGAGCAGTGGCGGCAATGCCTTGAGAATCAGGCAACCCAGCAGCTCCCCTCCAGCGGGCCACTGGGTGACCTTCGGGTTTTCCAGAAGCAGGTCCGCGAGGAGGCACTCCCACTGCTGGAACGGTATACCGGAATCGTATCGAACTTGCCGCCAATTCCTGGCAATGGGATGGTGCGATGGATTGGTTCTGGGCATCAGCCGGAACTATATCATCCGGGGGTCTGGTACAAGAACTTCGTCTCGGAGCGTTTGGCCAGGCGAAGTGGAGCCATTGCGGTTCACGTCGTCGTCGATACCGACGCATGTCGGCACTTTCATTTGAAAGTCCCTGCTGCGGGGGATCGCCGAGGGGAGTTGCGGTTGGAACTGGAGGCATGGGATCGGCAGAGAACTGCGACGCCCTGGGAGTTGCTGGCGTGCGCTGACTGGCAACTGGCAGAATCGTTTCCATCGCGAGTTGGCAAGCGGTTGCAGGGATTGGAAGTGGCGGAGCCGTTGCTGCACCGATTTTGGCCGATCGCCATCGAGTTGTTGCGGCAACGATGTTCATGGTCCGATGCGATGGCCGGGGTGCGCTGCGCTGCGGAGCGATTTTTTGGGGTGCGTCAATGGCAGGTTCCGATGAGTTGGATCTGCCAGACGCAGGGCTTCTCGCGGTTCGTCGATGCCATTGTGGAAGACCATCAGCGATTCGCATCGCTCTACAATGCCTGTCGCGACGCCTATCGACACCACCATGGGACGGAGAATCCCGCGCAACCGGTTCCCGCTCTGGAAAATCGGGAAGGATGGCATGAGCTTCCTTTCTGGGTCTATTCGGCCGATGCCCCAACGCGTCGATCGCTCTGGGTGCGGCAAGTTGGCGGAGACCTTCACTGGAGCGATCAAGCGGGATGGGAAGAGGTGGTGAGCCGGAAAGTAGGGTTGGAGGCGATCCGGACTTCAGGGAGCCGCAGGCAGGTTCGCATCGGTCCCAAGGCGCTGGTGACCACTCTTTACCTGCGAGCGATCGTTTTTGATCTTTTTGTGCATGGGATTGGTGGAGGAAAGTACGATCAAATCACCGACCTTCTGATCGCCGATTGGCTGGAATGCAAATCGCCACCGCTTTGCGTTGCCTCGGCGACGCATCACTGGAGTTGGCCAGTCGATCACCACGCGCTCCTTCGCTCTTCGCAGGTCCGCAGTTCGGCGTGGTTCGAGCGATATCACCCAGAGGTGATTCGGTCGGAGCAGCCGATCACACTCCTGGGGAGACGGCCCGATGATTTACCGGCTTGGCAAAGGTGTCTGGAGATCAAACGGCGGTTGCTCAGCGAAGTCCCACCCCGCGGGGCGAAGAAACAGTGGCATCGCCAGATCGGGCAAGTAAATCAGCAGATCCTCGAGCTTCGGCAGTGGCAGACGCAGAAGCTTGGGGAGGCGATGGCCGACGCGATCTATCAGGAGCAGCAGTTGGCCATCCGTCGCTCCCGGGAGCTGTCGTGGAGCCTCTTTGGCGAGGAGCAGATGGAGCGAATCGTTGCGGGGTGGATCTCGGAAGATTGACCCAAGAGCCGCGAGACAACACCGATCACTTTCGCGCTTCTTCTTCGAAGGCGACAAGTAATAGCCGCTCCCTATCGGACTGATCGGCTGTCGACCATCGGCCGTTAACGCACCGCAAGCATGCGTTCCAGCGCCGTGAGCGACCACTGGGACACCTCCGGGTCGACCACGATGGGATTGACAATCGAGTCATCTCGAAGATTCTCAAGGCTCCAGGCTAGGTGAGCCAGATCGATTCGGTACATCGTTGCGCACATGCAGACGACGGGCGAAAGGAAGTGAATCTCCTGTTCGGGATGCTCCTTCTTCAGGCGGTTGACGAGGTGCAGTTCCGTGCCGATCGCCCACTTGGTTCCAGGAGGGGCTTTGCGGACTGTCTCGATAATCTTGCTGGTCGAGCCCGATATGTCCGCGATATCGTTGACTTCCTGCATGCATTCGGGATGCACGAGGATCTGAATGCCTGGATTCGACTTGCGGAACTGTTCAACATGGCTGGCGCGGAACATCTGGTGCACACTGCAGTGTCCCTGCCAGAGCACAACACGGCTGTCAACAATGGACTGCTCGGTGTTTCCTCCCAGTTCCTCGTAGGGATTCCAGACCGGCATCTGGTTGTTGGTGATCCCCATCTTCAGGGCCGTGTTTCTGCCCAGGTGCTGATCAGGGAAGAAAAAAACCCGTTTGCTCTTTTTGAACGACCAATCAAGAACGGCTTTGGCGTTGCTGCTGGTGCAGACGATACCGCCGTTTCTGCCGCAGAATGCCTTCAGCGAAGCGGCGGAATTGATGTAGGTTACAGGAGTCATATCACCGGTGTCGATCAGCTCGCCAAGTTGCTGCCACGCCGATTCGACTTGCTGGATGCCAGCCATATCGGCCATGCTGCAGCCGGCGGCCATATCCGGCAGGACGACGGTGACTCGCTGTCCATCCCGCTCATGGAGCTTCTCGGGGCGATTGGCCAGGATGTCGGCGGTTTCCGCCATAAAGTGCACGCCGCAAAAGACGATGTAGCGGCAATCGGGACTGTCTGCTGCCATGCGGCTGAGCTGATAGCTGTCACCGGTAAGGTCGGCATGGGCGATCACCTCATCCTGCTGGTAGTGGTGTCCCAGGATCAGCAGTTTGCTCCCCATTTTTTTGCGGACGGCCGCGATGCGGGTGCAGAGTTCTTCGTTGGACAGTTGTCGATAGGGGGCAAATGGATGCTTGCCTTCGCTGGTGGTCTTGGCGATCGGTAGCATGGAGGCGGATCCTTGGAGTCCAGTTCGTTGAAAACCGATGGAGTGTGATGGACGGAAATCGATCGGCTGGCGATGGGAGTTGCTGCCAGGTGATTCCCGGCATGGTAGGCAGATTGCTTGTTCCACTCCCTTGCCTGAATGATATCGACCGCGCCCTCCCGTCCCAAGTCCCCAATCGATGCAAAGGTAAGAGCGAGTCACTAACAGGCTTCGGAAACAGCGTCAGGACCGTTGCTGGAGTATCCAAGGTAAGCGAGAGATTGGTCGGATGGAAACCTCTGGGATTAAGGAACGGTCCAGGTTTCTCCCCCTTCGAAGAGCGACTTGAGATCGCCTGCACCTTTCTTCCCCTTCGCCTGATCAACTTGCGCCCGCATCGCTTCATCGAAGGTTGGCGTGTCGATGTCACGGAACACCCCGATCGGTTCCGGGAATTCGGGATGGCGCATCCGTCCCAGCATGTAGGTAAGAGCGGGATTCGCCTTTTCATCGTGCACCAGGATCTCACCGGCGAGATCCGGATTGGCCTTCAGATCTACGACTTCCAGATCAAAGCCCTTCAGGCGAATCCCCTTGTCGCGGTTTTTCCCAAACAACAGCGGTTTCCCATCTTCTAGTTCGATGGTGGTGTCGTCACGGGTCGCCTTTTCCGCTGCATAGTTCCATGCACCATCATTGAAAACATTGCAATTCTGGTAGACCTCGACGAAGGAGGTGCCTCGGTGCGCAGCGGCTCGCTTGAGCACCATCCCCAGATGCTTGATCTGGGAGTCGACGCTACGTGCGATGAAGGTGGCTTCAGCGCCCAGGGCGATGGTGATGGGATTGAGCGGATGGTCGATGGCCCCCATGGGTGTGCTTTTGGTGACCTGGCCTTCGACGCTGGTTGGGGAATACTGACCCTTGGTCAGACCATAGATGCGATTGTTGAAAAGGACAATGTTCAGATCGACATTGCGTCGCATCAAGTGAATAAAATGGTTCCCGCCGATGCTCAGTGCATCGCCATCGCCGGTGATGACCCAGACCGACAGATCGGGGCGAGTCACTTTTAGTCCTGTGGCGACAGCAGGAGCGCGGCCGTGGATCGAGTGGACCCCATACGTGTTGACGTAGTAGGGGAATCGGCTGGAGCAGCCGATGCCGGAGATGAAGACCGTTTTTTCGGGAGGCACTCCGATTTCGGGGAGTACTTTCTTCATTTGGGCCAGGATCGAGTAGTCGCCGCACCCCGGGCACCATCGGATGTCCTGGTCGCTGGCGAAATCGTTGGCAGTCAGTACGGGAAGCGGTGCGTTCATGGCTTGATGGTTCCAGCCTGGCTGGTGGATGAAAATGGTAAATTGATCATATCAGCGAAGTTGGGCTCGGATCGCTTCCAGCACCTCGGTGGTTGAAAAGGGTTTGCCCTTGACTTTGTTCAGGCCGATGCAATCGACCATGTACTTCGATCGCAGCAGCATTCGCAGCTGCCCCAAGTTCAGTTCCGGGACCAGCACCTTCCGATAGCGGGAGAGGATATCGCCCAGGTTCTCGGGAAATGGGTTCAGGTAGCGGATATGGGCATGCGCGACTTTGAGCCCTTCGCTCTGCGCCTGCTCGACCGCCGTCAGGCATGCGCCGTGGGTACCACCCCAGGAGATCACCAGCAGGTCTCCAGTTTCTGGCCCAACCACCTCTTGAGGTGGAAGCAGCTTGGCAGCATTCGCCACCTTCTGTGCTCGCAGATGGACCATCCTCTGGTGGTTTTCCGGGTCGTAACTGATGTTGCCCGTACCATTCTCTTTTTCGATCCCGCCGACGCGGTGCATCAGTTGGGGTGTCCCGGGAATAGCCCAGGGGCGAGCCAGAAGTTCATCCCGGGCGTAGGGGAGGAAGGGACCATCGGTTGGCGGACCCTGCGGATGCTCGATCGCGATCGGTGTCAGTTTGGCCGGATCGGGGACCGCCCAGGGCTCGGCACCATTGGCGATGTAGCCATCCGACAGCACCACCACGGGAACCATCAGACGGGTGGCGATCATCCATGCTTCCTGGACGATCTGGAAACAGTCGGCCGGGCTTTGTGCCGCAAGCACTGGGAGTGGCGCTTCCCCGTTTCGGCCAAAGAGAACTTGAAGGAGATCCGCTTGTTCCGTCTTGGTCGGAAGTCCCGTGCTGGGACCCCCGCGCTGGACGTCGATGACCAGAAGCGGCAGTTCCAGCATGATCGCCAGTCCCATCGCTTCGGCCTTTAGCGCGATCCCAGGTCCACTGGATGTGGTGACGGCCATCTGGCCGCCGTAGGAGGCACCGATGGCGCTGCACACGGCAGCGATTTCATCTTCGGCCTGAAATGTCAGCACCCCAAAATGCTTCAGACGACTCAATTCATGAAGGATGTCGCTGGCAGGGGTGATCGGGTAGGAAGCGTAGAACAGTTCCTTGCCCGACCTTTTGGCAGCGGCAACCAGACCGATTGCCAGAGCCTGATTGCCCATGATATTGCGATAGGTACCTGGGGGAAGTTGAGCTGGTTCGATGCGGTAGGTCGTGCCGAAAGCTTCGGTTGTTTCACCAAACGCCCAGCCCGCACGAAGAGCTCGTTCGTTGGCCTTCGCCACCTCTGGTTTGCCCCCGCCGAACTTTCCGTGGATGAAGCGAAGTGTCGCATCGAGGTCGCGGCCGTAGAGCCAGTAGACTAGGCCCATCGCAAAAAAGTTCTTGCAGCGGTCGGCTTCTTTCTGCCCCAGTCCTTCGGCCGCAACGGCTTCGCGAGTCAGGCGAGTCATCGGCACGCGGACTAGGCGATAGTTCTCCATCGCCGGATCATCTAGAGGGTTGGTTGAGAGTTTGGCCAGCTTCAAATCCTTGTCGTCGAAATTGTCTTCATTGACGATCAGCAGGCCAGTCTTGCGAAGATCCGGAAGGTTGGTCACCAGGGCGGCTGGGTTCATCGCTACCAGCGCATCGAGCGTGTCGCCTGGGGTGTGGACCTCATGCGATGCAAACTGAACCTGAAAACCCGAAACTCCTGCGCGCGTCCCGCGAGGCGCACGAATCTCGGCAGGGAAATCAGGGAAGGTGGCCACATCGTTGCCGTGCAGGGCGGAGGTGTTGGTCAGCTGGGTACCGGCCAACTGCATCCCGTCGCCGGAATCCCCTGCCAGCCGAACGGTGACATGGGAAAGCGACTGAATGGACTTATCGAGGTGTGGAGCCTGCGGAGATTCAGTGGACATGGATGAAGAAACCTGATGCGGACCCAGCGGTTGGCATGGAAAGATACACCGGTTGTATCGATCGAATCGATTGTCCGGGTTTACCCTATTCTTGCAAAACGCATAGGGTCTGGATACCGCAAAAGGGCTGCATCAGTAAGGCTTCTAACGGCTCGTCCCGGAATTCACGCGGGCCGCAAGTACATCAGAAGGCGATCCCAAAACGCAAGCGAATTTCAATGTTTTGAAAGGTGCGTAACCAGGGGGTGAGAGTTTTTCTCACCTATGCTAGCTAGATGGGGGAGCTGGGGTAGGGAAGCGGTGTTCGTGGGGAGCCTATTGATCCTTTGGCTGGGTGGCCAGGGAGACCACGATCATCGTAAGAAACCCCAGGGGAATGGTGACTAGCCCGGGTTGGCTAAACGGAACCCACGCTTTATCAGCTGGCAAACCGTAGATCGCCTTGAAGGTGTCCCCGCTTAGAAGGATCCAGGCCAGGGAGCTGACCATTCCCACTAGAACGGCGGCGGTGATTCCCTGGGCGGTGGTCCGTTTCCAGAAAAGGAGAAGGATCAGTGCGGGCAGGTTGGCCGACGCGGCGACGCTGAAGGCCCAGCCCACCAGATAGCTGACATTCATACCGCTGAAGAGGATGCCAAGAGCGATCGCCACCAGGCCAACAGCGACCGACGCGAATTTGGCGAATCGAACTTGCTGAGTTTCGGAGAGTGGTACTTTGCCTACCCCTACGATCAGGTCGTGGACGATGGCTCCCGAACTGGCGATGATCAGACCGCTGACGGTACCCAGGACGGTGGTGAAGGCGATGGCCGAGATGACAGCAAAAAGCCATTGGGAAAAGGATCTGGCAAGGAGAGGCGCTGCCATGTTGGAGTCACTCGGATCGATCGCACCACTGGTCATGGCGCCCAGCCCCATGTAGAGGGTCATCACATAGAACGCTCCGATCGTGGCAATACCGACGATCGTGCTTTTTCGGGCGGCAGCTTGATCGCGTACCGTGTAGTAGCGGATCAAGATGTGTGGAAGGGAGGCCGTTCCGCAAAAGAGGGCCAGCATCAGAGAAAGGAAATTCCATCGCCCCCAACTACTGGTGTCGCGAAGTCCAGCGAAGGCGGGTAGATTCCCCGGCCGCATCAGCTCGCTACCGGCGACGGTTCGCGGCGAGTAGGTGGTGGTCTTGTTCCCTTGGGAATCCTTGCCAGTTGTGGGGGCCCAGAGGACGATCTGGCTTCCCTGGATTTGCCTCAGGTAGTCGATCGGACCGAGGGGCCCTGTTTGCCGGAGGCCGGAGGGAAGGGATGCGATTTGTCCAACGGGTAGAAGATCGGCCTGATTGGGACCCTTTCCCTGTGGGAGGCCATTGATCCATTTGCCTCTTGCTGGAATCTCGGTGACCTGTTGAGGGGTTCGAAGAGGTTTCCCATCGGGGGAACCGGCAGCGACCACCAAGCCTCGCTGGAGGATCAGCACCGTCAGGACGAAAGAAAAGATGACCAGCAGAGCCCCTTTAAGGAACTGGACGTAGGTGGTGCTGACCATGCCGGCTGTGGTAACGATCAGGATGACCACTGCGCCGACCATCGCGACGCCCACCCATTGCGGCAGCCCTAGAAGTGGTTTGACCAGCGCGCCAGCTCCCACCATCTGCGGTATCAGGTAGAAGAGGCTGACCGCAAGGGTGCTGAGCCCTGCGGCCAACTGGATGCCGCGCGACTGGAAACGGCTGTCCAGAGCGTCGGCGAAGGTATATTTTCCCATTCGCTTCATCGGCTCGGCGACCACAAAGAGTGCCACGACCCAACCCGCCAGATAGCCGATGGAATAGAGGAAGCCGTCATAGCCATAGAAGGCAATCATTCCGCAGATGCCAAGGAATGACGCGGCGGAGAGATAATCCCCGGCGAAAGCGACTCCATTGACAAACCAGTGGATTCCGCCTCCCGCAGCAAAATACCCGCTCGCCGATTTCGCGCGGCTTCCGAGATAAAAACTGAGTCCAACGGTTGCAAGAACAATCAGGAGGAAGACGGCAAAAGGCAGCCATTCAAACTGGTAGGTCATCCGATCACTTCCTTCCTGATCGGCAGAGGTAGCCGTAGACAACCGAAAGCAGCACTGCCAGCACAATCAGTCCCATCCCGGAACCGACCGACCACTGGACCCCGGCAGGGCCGGGCTTTTCCATCGCCTGGGGCTGAAAGGTGTTGAAGAGCACAAACGCCGCGTAGGCTGTCAGGTAAATAGCAAAGAAGATCAGGCCCAGCCGCGAACGGCTCGCCTGGCGTTGCGGTGAATCGCCAGGATCCTCCGCATGGACATTCGCATGATGATGGCCGGCCATGAGCGATTTTCCTTCAGGGAGGCGGGCGAAGCCTTGAGATCCGGAGCAGATAGAGACTAGCGAAGCGGTCGGTGCGATGCAACAAGGCCGAACTGGATTGGCTAAGCGCGACGAAGGCCAGGTGTGATATCGACATCCAGCGGAGAGAATTGAGATCGCTCCAGCTTCTCCCAGGCGATTGCCCCCATGGCTGCATTGTCGGTGCACCAAGGTCTGGGTGCCAGGTGGAGCGAGATGCGGCGGCGCTGGCATGCTTTGGTAAGTTGTTCGCGCAGCGATCGATTGGCCGCGACGCCCCCTCCGACGCATAGTGTTTTCAACCCCGTCCGCCTCAAGGCTCGCAGGCTCTTCTCGACAATGCAGTCGATGACCGCCTGCTGGAAGCTGGCCGCCACGTCGGCGCGCTTCCGGGGCGGAACGTCCACCTGGTCAAAGTCCTGTTTTCCTGGACCAACCAACTGGTATCGCACCGAGGTTTTGAGTCCGGAAAAGCTGAAGTCCAGCGACTCGGGATCCTGCAGCATCGGTCTGGGGAATTCGAATGCTTTCGGATCACCCGACTGAGCCAAGTGGGCCAGATGGCTGCCACCTGGGAAGGGAAGTCCCAGCATCACAGCCACTTTGTCGAAGGCCTCGCCAGCCGCATCATCGATGGTCCCGCCAAGCAGTTCCCAGTGAACGGGGCTATGGCAGTGATAGAGGTGGGTGTGGCCGCCACTGACCACCAGGCCGACATTCGGATAGAGATTTTCGCTGGTGGCCATCTGGCATGCGTATAGATGGGCCTGGATATGGTCGATCGTCACCAGCGGTTTGTTCCAAGCAAGGCACAGCGCCTTGGCTGCTGCCAGACCCACCACCAGGGACCCAGGCAACCCCGGCTCGTTCGCGACGGCGATCGCCTGCAGGCGTTCTCTTGGAAGGTTGGCTTCGCGGAGCACCTGATCGATGACTGGCAGAATCCGTTCCAGGTGAGCACGTGCTGCGATTTCCGGCACGACTCCCTCGAATTGCTGGTGAAGTGCTTCCTGTGTTGCGATGACGGATGCGACCACGCTGCGATCATCGAGGATAGCGGCGGCTGCGGTTTCATCGCAGGTCGATTCAATCGCCAGGATCCAATTCCGCTGGGATTCGTCCACGGGCATCTGATTATCCGCGGATCAGCCCACGCTCCCTCATCAGGTTGAGAATTCGCTGCGCAGCCTCCGCATGCGACATCTTCTGCATGTCCAATTCTAGGTCGCTAGTCTGAGGTGGCTCGTATGTGGCGTTGATCCCGGGAATGTGGAGGATCTCTCCCCGTTCGGCTCGCGCGTAGATGCCTCGTGGGTCGTGCGACTTGCGATAGTCTTCATCGGCCGTCAGATGGACCAGCAGGCAACGATCGCGTCCGATGGTGTCGATCATTCGCTGGCGCACGGCATCGTTTGGGGCGACAAAGGCGGCGATACAGATCAAGCCGGCTTCGTTGAAGATCCGCGATACAAATGCCGCACGACGCAAATTCTCGGCTCTGTCTTCCGGCGTAAATCCCAGGTCCTGGTTGAGCCCCTGACGAATCGCCCCTCCTTCGATCACGGTGACCGCTCTTCCCTGGTCGAACAGTAGTCTTTCGACGGTTGCTGCGACCGAGCTTTTGCCTACACCGGTCAGTCCAGTCAGAAGCAGCGTGTGGGGGCGCTGACCAAAACGGGCATGCCGTTCCTCTGCCGATACCCGCGCAATCTTTCCATCCAATTCCTGAGGTACTTCGGTGACTTCCCAGGATGCCTGGGAGCGGGAATCAAGGACATCGCGATCGGAGATCATTCCGGCGCCAACGGTGATGTTGGTGATTCGATCGATGACGATGAATGCCCCCGTCGTGCGATTGCGGCGGTAGCCATCGAAAAAAATCGGCTGGTTGACGGTGATCGAACATCGACCGATTTCGTTCAACTGCAGCTCGGACGCCGGTGCTCGGTGGAGCGTGTTGACATCGACGCGGTAGCGGAGCGTATCGACGGATCCCATCACCGATTGGGTGGTGTGCTTGAAAAGGTACGATTTTCCAGGAACCATTGGTTCATCGGTCATCCAGACGATCGTCGCATCAAAACGATTGCTGATCTTCGGAACATTCCCCGGCTTGACGATCATCTCTCCCCGACTGCAGTCGACTTCGGTATCCAGTGTCAGGGTGACCGACTGTGGCACGGCGGCTTCTTCCAGGTCGCCATCCATTGTCACGATCCGCTTCACCTTGGCTCGTCGCTTCGATGGTAGCACCAGGACTTCCTCCCCGGTACGAATGATTCCAGACGCGATGGTGCCGCAGAAGCCTCGGAAATCGAGATTCGGACGATTGACATATTGGACTGGGAATCGGAAATCTTCGTAATTGCGGTCCGATCCGATGTAGACGGTCTCCAGGAAGTTCATCAAGGGAGACCCTTGATACCATGGCATCTTCGGACTGGGTTCGACGACATTGTCGCCATGCAGCGCGGCCATCGGGATGAAGTGCAGATCGGGCAGGTCCAGTCGAGACGCGAATTGGCGGTAGTCGTCGCAGATCTTATCGAAGACTTCCTGCTTGAAATCCATCAGATCCATTTTGTTGATCGCCACCACCACGTGGCGGATCCCAAGGAGCGAAACGATAAAGCTATGGCGTTTGGTCTGTGTCAGCACGCCATAGCGGGCATCGATCAGAATGATCGCCAGATCGGCGGTCGATGCTCCGGTCGCCATATTCCGGGTGTACTGTTCGTGACCCGGGGTGTCGGCGATGATGAACTTGCGTTTGGCAGTCGAGAAATACCGATAGGCCACATCGATTGTGATCCCCTGCTCCCGCTCGGCTTTCAGTCCATCGGTGACAAGAGCCGGATCAAAACTGCCGCCCACCGTGCCGTGTACGACGCTCTCGGATTCCAGCTGTTTCAGCTGATCTTCATAGATCATCTTGGAATCGTAGAGCAGTCGCCCGATGAGCGTGCTTTTGCCATCGTCGACGCTGCCGCAGGTGATAAAGCGAAGCAGCTCCTTCTGCTCGTGCTGCTTCAGGTAGGCCAGAATGTCGGTGGCAATCAGATCGCTTTTGTGAGACATGTTGGTCCTAGAAATATCCTTGCTTCTTCTTTTCCTCCATGCCCGCCCCGCCCGCATCCTGGTCGATGATGCGCCCCTGCCGTTCGCTGGTGGTGGTCAGCAGCATCTCCTGGATGATCTCCGGCAAGGTCGTCGCTTCCGATT
>JBIINB010000249.1:0-3652 GCA_044337705.1 Pirellulaceae bacterium
TAGCCCTGGGCTGTCATCTGCCCCAGCCAGCTTTTTCGATTGGCTTATCAAAACACTCAACCCCAGCCACTACGGCTGGGGTTTTTTGTTGCAAGGAAAACTCTTGCCGGCATCGATGCAGCTCTTTTCTGCTTCTTCCCAGGTGGTCTTCTTACAATCTCCTTTGCCGATGCGCCACCCCCAAATCCTGACGGCATGCCCTCTGGCAGCCCTTTCTTTTGTCGGCTCACCATGAACAAAGAGTTGCTTTGCACAGCCGCCGGGCTCACCGATCAGGCGGTTTTGTAGGAGGCGGTGTCGGGGAATGAGGAAGGAGGAGCGGCCTTCGGAATGGTCCCCTTGAGCACGCGAAGCTCAAACCCCTGAGTCAGCAGCCTGCCAGCATGACTGGCAGGCAGACGGCAGTGGATCAGAACGCCTTCTTCGTGGTACTGTTTCGAGAGGATCTCGCCTGCCATCGTCAACCACGCCACCGTCTTCCCATCGGCCAGCGGCAATGTCACCTCCAGCTCGACAAAATCTCGCGAGAGAGACTGACCGACGCGACTGGCCAGCACCGGCACCCCGTGACCTTTGGCTGCGCTGATCGGGACTGCATGAGGGTAACGTTCCATCAGCATCGCCAGCTGATCTTCCGTAGCGTTGTCGATCTTGTTGATCACCAGAAGCGTGTCCTTCTCCTCGATTCCGATCTCTCGAAGCACTTCATAGACCGCACGAATCTGATCCAACACCGCCGGATTGGATCCGTCGGCGACGTGCAGCAGTAGATCGGCCTGACGCGCCTCCTCCAAGGTGGCGCGGAAACTGGCGATCAGTCGGTGCGGCAGATCTCGAATGAAACCGACGGTATCACTCAGCAGAACTGGGCCCCAACCGGGAAGATGCCAGCGACGGGTGCGGGTGTCAAGCGTCGCGAACAGCTTGTCGACTGCCTCGACCTGCGCGTCGGTCAGGGCATTCATCAAAGTGCTTTTTCCAGCATTGGTGTATCCGACCAGAGAGACGGTCAGCGTACCTTCCCGAGAAGCGACTTCTCGTGCCTTACGGCGTTCAATCTTGGCCAGATCCATTTTCAATTCATGGATTCGCTTTTCCGCCAAACGCCGGTCGACTTCCAACTGCTTCTCCCCTGGACCGCGCATCCCAACACCCATCGTCTGACGCGACAGGTGCGTCCACATCCGCTTCAGTCGCGGCAAAGAGTACTCCAGCTGCGCTAGCTCGACCGCCAGACGCGCTTCATAGGTCCGCGCGTTGGTGGCGAAAATGTCAAGAATCACCTCGGTGCGGTCCAACACCTTGCAGCCAACTGCCTTTTCCAGATTGCGAGTCTGAGCCGGGGTCAGATCGTTGTCGAAGATAACGACATCCGCCTCCCAGAAGTCGACTAGGTGCTTTAGTTCCTGCACCTTTCCCTTGCCCAGATAGGTCGTCTGGTCGGGATGCTCTCGCCGCTGCACCACAAAACCGACCACCTCCGTACCTGCAGTTTTGGCCAGTCCTCGCAACTCCTCGAGCGGATCGTCGCCGACTTTTGCATCGGGAGCTAGTAATCTTGCTAGCAAACACTTCTCGGAAACCTGGCGGTCTTGGCGATCTTGAGGTTGCAAAGGGGTTCCTTTCTCCCTGGGAACTGGCGTGACTTTCGTGAAGGGTTCGTCACGATCCACTGTGTTGGCGACAGGTTTTCGAATCGCTTCGATGCAATCCGCCTCTTTTTACCGTATGCAAGCGATCGCAGGAGAGCAATGTTTGCGCGGCAATTCCGATCATTTCTATCAGGGAAGGTTCGGTTGAATGCCACCGGCATCCCACTGGAAAACGTTTTCCGGAGTCCCCAGGGCGTCCCTCGTTTAGAAAGACCGTGCATGCATCGTGAAGGTTCCCTTGGAGCATGGAAGATCTCAAAGAACTTTTGATAGCTAGGATCTTGATAGCTAGGATGAGGAGCGCCGGAGTGTTTCAGTTCGGTATGACTCACGAAAGTAGCCAGGATCGTTAGCCATTTGTTTGGTATTTCAGGATTCGGCACTGCCCAATTCCTTCCCCACCATCTCCCTGAACCACCATTTTTCCAATTGGTGCCATCCACCACCATTTTTCCAATTGGTGCCATCCACCAATTGCCGGGAAACCCGCCAAAAGGGGGTTCATTTTGGCGGGATGGTTTCCAGTTGGTGCCATCCACCAATTGCTCAAAAACCGCCATTTCAAGGGGGTCTATTTTGGCGGGTAAGGCAGAAGAGTCGAGCGTTAGGTGCTGCTGCTAAAACGGATCGCGATTTGCCTGGCGCTAGATTGTGGCTTGTCTAGCGTCCGTTTTCCTTTGTCGATGAAGCGCTCCTTCAAATTGCCATATGCCTATCGGAGTCCATGGCTGAAATGGCAGCATCTCTCGGCTGGGTTACGGCTAGGACCATCCTTGCCAATGCCAAGTGATTTTGGGGGATTAGGAATGAGGGGAGTAAAAACGCTTAGACTTTTTCCTGAGCCATACGCCCCTATTCCACCCACTTCACGGATCCTGGGAGCATTGAAAAATTTTCTTATGAAGAGAGGAGGTTTTGAGAAGTTTTGCGGCCTGGGTAGACGATACCTATTGCGTCGCCTTTTCCGTCGAGCACCTGGTGCCTGTCGGAAGAGGTGGCAAGGGGGGTTCCAAAAAACGATTCTCGGTCGGGCTGGCCAAGGGCTCCCGATCCATCCGTAATACTGCGGCGGACGCCGTGGTTGTATGGTGGATTGGTGGAGGGGCAGTGCGCCGGGGATCCATGCAGGAATGGGACCCATGAGACGATCGACTATCCGCCGAGTTGCCGCCCTCCAGCTGGTGCTGACCATGCTGACAGGCTGCCATCCGACGCAACCGTTCTTTCGGGCAGACCATTCTGATCTGCAGCACTATCTAGATACCGCGACAAGAATCGAGTATCCCGATGTGCAGACGGCCTCGTTGCCAGAGGCGACCGAAGCACAGTCGCCTTACACCGTTGGCAACGATGATTACTCGTTCCGCGATGTGACGCTGGAAGACTGCATGTCGATCGCACTTTCCAACACCAAGTTGGTTCGTAGCCTGCCGGGGTCGAACCTTCAGACTGGCGATTTGGCGACAGCCATTTTGGCTAGCCCCTCCGGCCAACTCCGCTCGGCTTACGATCCAGCCATCACTTCGGCCACCACTTCTCCCCAGGCGCTGGTGATCGACCAGAATGGTAACCGTACACTGCCTCGCGGCGCTGTGCGTGCCAACCAGGTCGCCGGTGTCGAGGATGCGCTCAGCGAGTTCGATGCACAGTACTCTTCTTTCCTCTCCTACAACACAACCGACCGCCAGCGGAACACGGGACTGAATACCTTCACTCCGACTCCCTTCCAGGCCAAGGACACCAACTACCAAAGCGCTATTTCCAAAAGACTGGCGACCGGTGGCGTCGCGACCGCCAGAAGTTCGACCATTTACTCGAGCAACAATGTCGACGCTCCGAGTATCGCTCGCCGCACCCCCAGCGACTTCACTCAAACCCTGGAAGTCCAACTCCAGCATCCACTGGCTAGAGGCCGCGGAACCATGCTCAATCGCCTCCCGGTCGTCCTAGCCCGTATCAATGAAGACATCAGCCTGACGCAGTTCGAAGAAGCGATGAGG
>JBIINB010000250.1:0-3641 GCA_044337705.1 Pirellulaceae bacterium
CCATGTCGATCTTCGCAGTCGTCGGGTGGTGGTTTATGGGCTGCACACCTTCCCCGACGACCTCGCCATCGTCAAAACCACCAGCTCCTTCGAACTGCCTAGCGACGACACAGCGAGCGACGAGGTGTCCGGCGACGAAGCGGCTAACAACCCGTCTGCCTGATCGCTCAATGAACCCCCACCCTTTGGCAATCGGATTTTCATTCGCTCAGCTCCTGCCTCAGATCCTATGCGGCTCCCTGGAAGCCCGATGCAATCGCGCAGATGACCGCTTGGAGCAATGCTGACAGCCTTGGAGCGTTGCCTGAATAAAAACCATCCGCGTGTCGGACTTTGACATCGATACCCCAGTCGGCATGGTCCAGTTGCAAGCGACTCTCTTCTCCTTTAGCCACGCTCTAGTAGCTTGAGCCGTCCTGTTGGGAATTTCGGTTAGTCCGGTTGTGTCGATCAAGAAGTCAGGGAGGGGGGCCGCACCATGCACTCCTCCCTCTTTTCCTCGATCCGATCAGCGACCCGGGCCGATGGACTCTCCCGTCATCCTCCATGGCCACCCAGGTGCCCCGACACCTCACGCCAAACACTCTTCGATCGCTTCGCCTTCTTAGAAAGCTCGGACGTGCCACTGGATCGTTCTCCCCATCTGCGACTCCACGAGGGCGAAGCCTTCTCGCCGCCTCAACGGGACCTCCCTCTGGAATCCGAATGGGAACAGATTCTCGAAGCCCTCGAAGATCTCTCGGGCTGGCGCGTCGAACGGCGCGGATGGAGCGTCGCGGAGGGGCGATGGGTTCTCGCCAAGGATCTCGACCCCAACCATCCAGCCACCCTATCGCTGGAACAGGTCCGACATCTGCTCGGCCCCATCCAGTCGCTCGCCCGTCGCCTCCATCGCACCGAACAGATCGTGCGACGCCAGCATGCCGAACTGGCCACCGGAATCCATTTCACCTTGGATGCCAACGAGCAATCGCAGCTGGCCGATCGCTGGCAGCGGACTCTCGGCGATGCGGCTCTGGCGATGGGAATGCAGGCCGCCTCGATGTACCTGCTGACCGAAGATCATCAATCGCTACAGCCCCGCGCCGCTTGGGGATCGCTGGAAGGAGTTCTCATCCAGGCTCCCAGGCCGCTCCGCGGAGCCCGTGCCGATCTGGAAGCCCTGCTCGGCAAAGCCGTCCTGCTGCGAGGCGAAGACACCCAGATCGCTTGGGCGCGCCCCGAACCTTTTCCAGCTGCTATCTGTGTGCCGGTGGGTACGGAGTCGACGCCGCTTGGGACGCTGTGGTTCTGGAGCGACCGGCCACGCGATTTCGATCGCCGCGATATCGCCATCGCCACCATGGCAGCCGACCAGATGGTCGGTGCCCTGCAGCAGTTTCAGATGGTCCGCCAACTGGAACGAAGCTTCTCGATCCAATCCACGATAGAAGATGCCGGATGGGCACAGGCCGCCATGCTGCCCACGCGCACCGACTCCGCCGCGGCCATCCAGTGGGATGGCTGGACCTCTCAAGCAGGCCCGGTAGGTGGCGCGTTTCATGATTGGCACCAACCGGAATCCCATCGGCTTCGCTGCGCCATTGGAGCCAGCCAGCAACCAGCGGTTACTGGGGCGATGGTGGCGACCACCCTGCAGACGCTTTTGCAGCATAGCTGGCGAGAAGATCTCACGATCGAACAGGCCCTCCCAATGCTCGACCAACGACTTAGCGAGCTTCCTCGCTGGACTCCAAGCGGTCACAAAAGTGACTGGAGTCAGTGCGGGCTAGCCTGGGCCGACTTCGACTCCAACCAGAGAACCTTGAAACTTTCGCTCCGCGGCCAGGTGGGGGCGCTCTGCTGGGGTCCCGATGGATGCCGATTCCTCGGCAGCGGTCAAAGACCACTGGGGGATTCCGCAACAGCCCAGTCTTCTACGGGCCAGTCTTCTACCGACACCATCACCACCATCCCATGGCAGCCCGGGACGGGGCTGCTGCTGTGGAACGCGGCGGTCGCCGACCTTGGCCCCAACGCCTCACCGACCCCTGATGGGCTCCCTTGGAGCCAGCTGGTGAGCCTGGTGGCATCGCACAGCGATCTATCGATCTCCGAGCTTTGCTTGGCGATCGCAAGGCATCTCCCCAGCCCGGCGACTCCTCAGGAAACCAATCGCCAGGATCGCACGCTGCTGGCCTTTCGGTCCGATTCCTGAACGGCTGCCACCGCCCTGAAGATCTATATCATTTGTCGATATTGCCTTGCACACCTTTGTTGTGCTGTTGCCGACGTGATGGGCATTGTGGTGGCGCTCTCTTCCTTCTTGAATCCATCTCCCGATTGGTCGCATGGGTTGTTGTCATCTGGTGCCCCGTTGGGGCACATGGTGCGGATGGGTTTGGTGGACCTTTTACCCCGGGGCGTTGCCCCGGGCTATCACATTGCACGCCTTTGGTGTGCTGTTGCCGACGTGATGTGTGTTGTCCATGAACGATGACGAAAATCAGGCTCTTCCAGCAGTTCTGTAGGTTCATGGCCCCCCACGCCGCTGCGGATCGACGGTGGACTCCCCTTTCGGGTCGACTTGGGGTTTGCGATCCTCTAAGCTACTGGGGAGGCTGGTGGATCGTTTGGTGGTCCCTACGCGGCCTTGGTCCCTTCTGACCTGCATGCCATTCGCCAACCCATTCCGGAGGAACGACATCATGCCGCTTCCAACCCGACTCCTTGCCTTCGCCATCGTGGGTGTGGCACTTGCCGCGCTTTTCATTGCCGGCAAACGTCTCCCCCCTCCTGCTGCACCCACCAGTTCCGAAGTGGTCTCCCAACAGACCCCCGCTCCCCCGGTTGCCAGCCAGGCATCGGCAAGCGAAACTTCGAACGATTCCTCTGCCTCTTCCGCCCCCCTCGTCGCCGACACCAAGGAATCCGCCATGATCGCTGATCCCAAGAAGATTGCTTCGCAGGACGAGCCACGAAGCGCGCAAACTGAAGCAGCTTCCTCGGAAAAGAGCCCAACTCCGGGCCAGTACAATTCGCTCAGCCGTGAAGAGCAGTATGTGATTCTGCATAAGGGTACCGAGCGAGCATTTACGGGAGAGTACTGGAACCACAAAGAAAAAGGGACCTACCTCTGCCGCCGCTGCAACGCGCCGCTGTATCGATCCAGCGACAAATTCGACAGCCATTGCGGATGGCCAAGCTTTGATGATGAGATTCCCGATTCGGTGCGGCGCGAGGTCGACGCCGATGGGTATCGCACCGAGATTCTTTGCGCCAATTGCGACGGCCATCTGGGGCATGTGTTCGAAGGAGAAGGTTTCACGCTGAAGAACACCCGTCACTGCGTCAACTCGATTTCGGTGCGGTTCGTTCCCGATGGCAAGCCACTGCCTCCCGTGGTGCCAAAGCAGCCCTGAGCGGACTGGGGGTGACGGGTGCCTGACGGTGCAAGTGGTGAAACCAGGCGCCCTGGCGACGCGATACAGCAGGGGGAAACCTTCTGGCAACATCGCCTATCCAGAAGCCTCCACCCTTCTTCTCCCTGGCAGAGCTTCGAAGGGTGGATGCAGCAACTGGGCCTGAAGGATCCTGTTGCTGCGCGGGACGTGCTGGAACGCTTCCTGGAGGATGGTGTCCCGCCCGCTCTGCTGCTGAAG
>JBIINB010000118.1:0-13005 GCA_044337705.1 Pirellulaceae bacterium
TTTCTGATGAGGCACGGGCGTCCCGCCCGTGGTTTTGTGACGGTCAGTGTGGCTTCAAATCCGGCCTCTTGAGCTATCGATAGCGCCGCATTTGAATTGAAGTTCATGGCCGAGACGGGCATGCCACGTGTTGGTTTCTGATGTGGCACGGGCGTCCCGCCCGTGGGCGTGTGACGGTCATATTTCAGATGGCCATGCTATGGTCTGGCGATTTCTGTGACAGTCGAGGTTTTTACCCGTCCAGGATGGTACAGGAGCAGTTGGCGGAGGCGATCCATCGTCTGCGGTCGTCCTCGATTCGACACTCGACAAATCCCACTCTGAGGCCGCGCTGCTGAACATGGGCGATGGCGGTCAGCTTGGCCCCCGTCACAGGCCGCATGAAATGGATGTGCAGATCGATGGTGGCAAAGTCTTGGCCTTCGTCGAGCGTTCTTCCGAAGGCGATCCCCATGGCTGCATCCGCCAGGGCGGAGACCATACCGCCATGGACACGGCCCATCGGATTGTGCCAACGTTCATCGACTTCGACGCGGACCGTTGCCTGACCGGCCTCACCTGGCTCCACCTGGTAGCCGATCCACTGAGATACCGGGGCGTTGCCAAACCGATCTTCCGCCATTTCGGAGTCCCTTAAGAGCTTCCATGTCCATCGCAGCACGTATGGACCACTGTACCGCGATGCCTAGTCCGGATGGTGCATCGTTCCTCGAATCCCTGCGATACCAGGATCGACGAGGAAACTCTCCCATTTGCCTTCTTCGAGTTCGGGAATGGTCGTGGTATCCTTGCGTGTCTGGTGTGTCTGTTTCGAGGTGGTTTGGGAGCGGCCATGGATTCTCAGTCGTTGGATGAACTTTCGATTGAATCGTACGATTACGACTTGCCCAAGGAGTTGATCGCGCAGCATCCCACGCGCCATCGCACCGATGCGCGGTTGATGTGGATCGACCGGTCGAAGGGGTCGATCGAGCACTATCACGTGCGGGATCTTCCGGAGTTGATCTCGGCCGGGGACACCCTGGTGGTCAACGATACCAAGGTGGTCGCTGCACGGCTGATCGGCTTGCGGGAGTCGACTAAAGGGCGCTGGGAAGGGCTTTTTCTGCAGAGGAATGATCAGGGGATCGGGGAGCTTTTGAGCAAGACGCGAGGGACGATGGCGGCCGGCGAGCAGGTAGTGTTGCGTGATCGAGAGGGCCGCGAGGAATTGCGGCTGACAGTGGTTCAGAAGACCGAGCAGGGGAGTGTCCTGTTCCAGCCACCCGATGGGATGCTCTGGGAAGACTTGCTGGAGCGATGTGGCCGGGTGCCACTTCCTCCTTATATTCGCGATGGTCTGATGGTGGACGAAGACCAGCAGCGGTATCAGACGGTCTATGCACGGCACCCAGGATCGGTTGCAGCGCCGACTGCTGGTCTGCATCTGACACCGGAATTGATCCAGCAGATTCGCGAAAAAGGGGGCTCCCTGGCGGCCGTCACGCTGCATGTTGGGATCGGTACGTTCCGGCCCATTCAAGTCGACCGGCTTGATCAGCACGCGATGCACCACGAGTGGGGGACGATCAGTGAAGCGGTCGCCCGAAAACTCCAGATGACCCGCGACTCGGGAGGCCGTGTGATCGCGGTCGGAACGACTTCGACGCGTGTGCTGGAGTCGTCGATGATCGCCAACGAGGGCCGGTGGGGAGGCTGGAGTGGCCAAACCGATTTGTTCATCAGGCCAGGGTTTCGTTTTCAAGCGATCGATGGATTGCTGACCAATTTTCACCTTCCCAAAAGTTCCTTGCTGGTTCTGGTCAGCGCGCTGGCCGGCAGGGATCTGATCCTGCGGGCCTACCGCGAGGCGATCGAGGAGAAGTACCGCTTTTTCAGCTATGGCGATTGCATGGTGATCGTCTGAGCCGCATTTAGCAGGAGGCGGGCAGCGGTTGGATGTCCAGGGTGAGGAGTTGGCGATTTCCTTTGATATTTGGGGATCGCCAGACCGATGTGGTAAACTAAAGGAAGTGCGTTCTCTCCTGATCGGTATCCCTCCATTGGGATGCTGCCTGCCACCTTGGCCTGCCTGCACTTTTTGGTGCTGCTCGGATCGATCATGGTGTTCCATTGTCCTGCCCAAACTGGTTCCGGATCCCGATCGCTGCGAGTTACCAGATTGGTCGCTTGCCTTCTGATCTGTGCTGGATGGCTCGCGTTGTTCTTTCCCCAAGCAACCAAAGCGCAGCAGGTACTGTCTCCTGGAGGCGCGATGGTGCGGCCGGAGCCTGGGCAGGGGGATCGGGAGTCGTTGCATTTTTTTGAAAGCCACATTCGGCCCATCCTGATCGAACACTGCCTGGAGTGTCATTCGGAGGAGACGGAGGCCAGTGGTGGATTGCTTTTGGATCGACGAGCCGGATGGCAGCAGGGGGGGGATTCCGGGCCGGCGATTGTCCCTGGTGATGCGGATGCCAGTTTGTTGATGCGAGCGATCGCCTACGAAGATCCGCATCTGGAGATGCCGCCGGAAGGGAAGCTGACGGACGAAGCGATTGGCTTGCTGAAGCAGTGGATTATCAAGGGGTCTTTCGATCCCAGGGAGCAGCCAGCAGCCAGAAGAGCAGAGACCGGTCTGCCGCTGGAGAGGGCAGGGGAGCACTGGGCCTATCAGCCATTCCAACCACATCCGGTGCCTGCCAAATCCGCCACCAGTTGGATCGACGTCTGGATCGATGCTGCACTAGAGAAGCAGCGACTGACGCGCAGCGAGTCGGTACCGCGATCGGCGTTGCTGCGACGCTGGATGGTGGACCTCCACGGCTTGATTCCGACACCCGAGGAGATCTTGGCATTCGAGAACGATCTGCGTCCTGATGCTCACCAGCTTATGGTCGATCAGCTGCTGGCATCGCCGCGATATGGCGAGCGGATGGCGCGGCGATGGCTCGATACGGTTCGGTTCGGTGAGTCGCTGACGCTGCGTGGTTTCGTCTTACCCGATGCGTGGCGTTACCGTGACTATTGCATCGAAGCTTTTCAGAACGACATGCCCTGGGATCAGTTTCTTGCCGAGCAGATCTCGGGGGATCTGATCGAATCGGACGACTGGCAGTCCAGGCAGCGTGGTTCGGTGGCTGCCATGTTCTGGTTGCTGGGGAACACCAATCTGGAGGAACAGGACAAGAAGCAGCTGGATCTGGATGTCATCGACGAACAGTTGGATGTGTTCGGTCGCGCCGTATTCGGGCAGACCTTGGGGTGCGCTCGGTGCCACGACCACAAATTCGATCCGATTCCCACTAGCGATTACTACGCCATGGCAGGAATTCTACATGGTTCGCAGGTGCTGGAGCATGCGAACGTATCGAAGTGGATCGAGGCGCCACTTGCGGTATCCGAGAGCAGTCAGAGGGAACGACAGCAGCTGGAATCGGAGCGGGCAAGGTTGCAGGAACAGATCCAGGCGATCGATGCCAAGTTGAAGCCGCAGCAGGGAGCGATTGCGATGGAAAGCCTTGCAGGAATTGTGGTGGATGACGCGGCAGCCAAGAAGGTAGGGGATTGGAAGCCTTCCACTTCGGTGAAACCTTATGTCGGCGCGGGGTATCTGCACGACGGCAACAGCAATCGCGGCAGCAAGACGATCACCTTCCAGCCACCTTCGCTGGCGCCCGGACGTTATGAAGTCCGCCTGTCGTACACCCATGGCGACAATCGAGCGACCAATGCGATGGTGGAGGTCTTTAGCGCCGAAGGTCAACAGGAGCATCGGATCGATCAGAAGAAGACGGCACCCATCGGTGGACTGTGGGTCTCTTTGGGAACGTATCGATTCGAGCAGGATGGTCAGGCGTACGTGATTGTCTCCAACGCAGGTGCTGATGGTCACGTCATCGCCGACGCGGTGCAGTTTTTGCCGGAGTCATCCGGCGATGCGATTTCAAGCCAATTGGCGGCCAAAGGGCCGATCGGCGATGTGAAGCAGACCGAGTCGCTGCAGCCGATGCGCGAACAACTCCAGAAGCAACTGAAAAAGCTCGATCAGCAGCTAGCCGCTTTCCCTCGCAGCATGGTGCTGAAGCCTCGTCCCGATGCAGGGGATCTGACGGTGATGATTCGCGGTAGTGTGCATCAGCCAGGGCTAAAGGTCCCCCGAGGGTTTTTGCGGGCCGTGCAATGGAAGTCCGATGAGGAACATGGGATCGAAAAAGGATCGATCGATCGAATCGATTTGGCTCGGTGGGTGACCGATCCCAGGCATCCGTTGACAGCCCGCGTGGCAGCAAATCGTATTTTCAGCTGGATAATGGGAGAAGGATTGGTGCGGACGGTGGACGAATTTGGGACCACCGGGAATCTGCCGACTCACCCCGAACTGCTCGATAGCCTTGCCTATCGCTGGGTGAGGGAAGGGTGGTCTACGAAGTGGTTGGTGCGGGAGCTGGTTCTTTCGGACGCTTACGCGAGAGGAAGCGGGTTGCCGGAGGGGGATTCGGCGTCACAGGTGGATGCTGAGAATCTATGGTGGGCGCGAGGTTTTCAGAAGAGGCTGGATGCGGAAACATTGCGGGACAGTTTGCTCCGGATCAGCGGGCAACTGGATTTGGTGATGTTCGGCAAGAGATTCCCTGGGCAGTTGGAAGCAGATTACGGATTTCAGACCGAATCGACGGCACGCAGCATCTATCTTCCTGCCTTTCGCAATGCTCCATCCGATTTTCTTTTGGCATTTGATCTTGCCGATCCCAGCTCGGTGGTTGGCCAGAGATCCAGGACGGTTATCCCGCAGCAGGCATTGACTCTGCTGCATCACCCTTGGGTCATCGAGCAATCGGAGCTGGCGGCCGAACGTCTGCTCAAGCAGGCATCGGAGAGCGGGCAGTTGGTAACGTTGGCGTATCGAACGGTGTTGGGAAGAGATCCCATCGACGAGGAGTTGGCGGTGGCGAAGCGATTTTTGGAGGAAGATGGCCAAGTGCCTCCGGATCGTCAGCGCCTAGCATTGCTGGTGCAGAGTCTTTGGGCATCGATGGAATTTCGGCTGCTGAAGTAACGGGCGACAAGCGCCTGGGCGACCTATCTGTCGCAGCAAGGCGAAAGGGGAGGGGAGAGGATGAGCGATCGAAGAGCTGAGGCGATGGAGATGGCCGGGTTAGGGGGCCGACGGCGGTGGCTGCAGAGAGTGGGGTGTGGATTCGGAGCTTTGGCTGCTTCGGCTCTTGCGGCTGGAACAGCATCCGCTGCGGAATCGTTCGCCGAATCGAAGGTGCCGGGTGGTGCGGGACTTCATCTGCCGGCTCGCGCCAAGCGGGTGATATTTCTCTTCATGCAGGGTGGGGTCAGCCAGGTCGATTCGTTCGATCACAAACCGCTATTGGCCAAGCATCATGGAGAGACGAAAGATTTTCGTGATGCGCGCGCACTGGCTAACACCGGGGCGCTGGCCACCTCCCAGAGGATTTTCGGATCGCCATGGAAGTTCGCGCCGCAGGGACAGACCGGCAAATGGTGCTCCGATCTTTTTCCCCATATCAACCAGCATGTCGATGATCTCTGCTTCCTGCATGGCATGCATACCGAAGGAGTCGCTCACGGTCCTTCGACGTTGTTCCTGCATTGCGGTGCGACGCAGCAGTGGCGGCCATCGATGGGGGCCTGGGTCCAGTATGGACTTGGTTCGGAAAATCAGAATCTGCCTGGATTCGTCTCCATCACTCCCAGCATCGGGAACGGCGGCCCGCGAAACTATGGAGCTGCCTTTCTGCCATCGAGACATCAAGGGACACCGATTCGCGTCGATGCTTCGCAAGGCAAGTCGCTTGCGATCCGTCATCTGTCCAGCGATGCGCATCGACCGGAGATCCAGCGGCAGCGTTATGACCTCATCCAGCAGCTCAATCGGTTGCAGCATGCTCAGTTTCAGCACGCATCGGATGCCGAGGCGATGATTGCATCGATGGAGACGGCGTGGCGGATGCAAGAGCCGGCGACCGAGGTATTGCGGCTGGAGGAAGAGTCGCAGGCAACGCTGGATCTGTATGGAATCGGCAGTCCGAAGACCGATCTATTTGGTCGCAAGTGCCTTCTGGCACGGCGGCTGGCCGAGGCAGGAGTTCGCTTCATCCAGGTCAACTACGGCGATGACTCGGCCAACCCCGCCTGGGACCAGCACTCCCAGCTGGAAAAACACCAGGACCATGCGCAGGCCACCGACCAACCGGTCGCTGGCCTGCTGGCGGATCTCAAACAACGGGGGTTGCTGGAGGATACGCTGGTCTGGTGGGGGTCGGAATTCGGAAGAACTCCCTACGCCGAGAAGAACGGTACCGGTCGTGATCACAACCCCGGCGGCTTTACTGTGTGGCTAGCCGGTGCAGGGGTGAAGCAGGGCTTTTCCTGGGGGGCAACCGATGAGCTAGGGCATCTGGCAATCGACCGGAAGGTCCACATGCACGACCTGCATGCAACCATTCTCCATCTGCTGGGGATCGATCACCTGAGGCTGACCTATCACCATGCGGGGCGCGATTTTCGGCTGACCGATGTGTTCGGCGAAGTGGTCGACGAGATTCTTGCGTGATCGGAAGATAGTCCTTTCGTCCGCTTGAGGAGTTCCTGAGCAACATTCTTAAGATCATTCGAATATCAGAAGAGGGGGAGTGGCTATGTTGAGGCGGATGGCGAAGCGGGTGGGGGCATGTGGGCTGATTTGCGCGTTGGCGATCGGGTTGCAATCGGCCTTTGGAGTGGTGGTGCGGGGTGAGGCCCCCAAGGTGGTCACGGATGTGGTCTATGGTCATAAGGATGGGATGGCGCTGACGTACGACGTCTTCTATCCGGCTGAGGGAAAAGCGAACGGACGTGGGCTGCTGTTCATGGTCAGTGGCGGTTGGGTTTCGATGTGGGCACCTCCTGCGCAGACCAAGCTGCTTTTCCAGCCGATGCTGGACCGTGGTTTCACGGTGATTGCCGTTCGGCATGGAAGCAGTCCCAAGTATCTGATTCCCGAGATTGTCGGGGACGTGCGGAAGGCGCTGGAGCATGTGACTGAGCATGCGGGAGACTATGGAGTGGATCCGCAGAAGCTGGGAGTTTTCGGCGCCAGTGCGGGGGGGCACTTGTCTTTGATGCTGGGGACGACCACCAACGACAATAAGTCAAGTAAAGACCAGCCTCATGTGGCGGCGGTGGTATCGATTTTTCCTCCCACCGATTTGAGACCCTACTGCGAGCCTTCCAATCCACTTCGGGAACAGTTTCCGGCGTTGAAATTTGAAGCGTCCAAGGTGGATGCGCACTCCCCGCTATTGCAGGCCTCTAAGGAGGATGCACCGACGCTGATGGTGCATGGGGACAAGGACGAGCTGGTGCCGCTGTGGCACAGCGAGAAGATGCAGAAAGCCTTCCAAGAGGTTGGCGTAGATAACGAGTTGATTGTGATCGAAGGGGCGGCTCACGGATTCAATGCCGAAGGGAATCGCCGCATGTACCAAGCGATGGGGGATTGGTTCGAAAAGCATCTGGAAGTCGCGCCCTAAACCAGTGCATGTCACGAGCGTCCCGGTAGTGTTTAAATCTTGGCTGAACTTATCGTGGCACGGGCGTCCCGCCCGTGTTGAGGATCGTGATTGAACTGCGCAGCGTGTCACGGGCGTCCCGCCCGTGTTGAGCATCGTGATTGAACTGCGCAGCGTGGTACGGGCGTCCCGCCCGTGTTGAGCATCGTGATTGAACTACGCAGCGTGGCACGGGCGTCCCGCCCGTGTTGAGCATCGTGATTGAACTGCGCAGCGTGTCACCGGCGTCCCGCCTGTGTTGAGCATCGTGATTGAACTGCGCAGCGTGTCACCGGCGTCCCGCCCGTGTTGAGCATCGTGATTGAACTACGCAGCGTGGCACGGGCGTCCCGCCTGTGTTGAGGATCGTGATTGAACTGCGCAGCGTGTCACGGGCGTCCCGCCCGTGTTGAGCATCGTGATTGAACTGCGCAGCGTGGTACGGGCGTCCCGCCCGTGTTGAGGATCGTGATTGAACTGCGCAGCGTGGTACGGGCGTCCCGCCTGTGTTGAGCATCGTGATTGAACTACGCAGCGTGTCACGGGCGTCCCGCCCGTGGGTGTTCCTTCCAACACACTGGGATGGACATGGATCGACGGCTGGTTCTGGTGACCTGCAAGGCTTGACCAGGGCGCTACCGAATCGATGAGTCCGCCCTTCGCGACACACACGTTATGGGGTAACTATTTAGGGGCGACCAACCGCAACTTGCGATCGGCTATTGAGATGGTGGCGATAGTACCGCTTTCGAATGCCAGATAATCCTGTTCGACCCCATCCCCGAAGATGACTCCTCCGCTAGGCATGCGCGAGGTGACGGTCAGGGGAGACTGGGCATCGATCGTGCCTAGAACAAGCGATGCTTCCGACGCGCGGCTGACGAATGGTTCGCGGACGTGGAACCTTAGCCACTCCGATCGATAATCGAAGCGGTATTCATCGCGAGCCTTCTGGAACGGCTTGCCGCGCCGCTCAAATCCTTCGATCACGGCCGATGCCCCCGTGAGGATCGATCGCGACCAGCCGGTCGACCCTGCGCCGGTGGAAACGATGATGCCGCTGGATGATTGGTTTTCCTCCTGTTGCCGATGGGCGATCCGATAGCGGGCTGAAGCGTGGGTGGCAAAGCCGATGAACAGATCGTTGACAGCATAGATCGA
Organism: Pirellulaceae bacterium; assembly: GCA_044337705.1. Lineage (GTDB taxonomy): Bacteria > Planctomycetota > Planctomycetia > Pirellulales > Pirellulaceae > JBEISR01. Next base: position 8,703 of record JBIINB010000118.1, read on the forward strand.
CTGGCCATTGTTCAAAGAGGCTTGCGCCATCGTCAGATCATGGGTGCTGTAGTCTCCCATCACCGTGCTTTGAAGAACGGCTTTCGCCTGGTTCACATCGTAAGGGAGGAGGATACCGTCGAAGCGGGTTGGATCGGGATTGAATCCTACCAGAGGCTGATTGCTTAAATACTTTGCAGTGTTGACGACAAGTCCATCTTGGCCAAGTACGACCACCAGATCTTTCGGACCAAAGAGGAAGTTGGGTAGAAAGGAGCGATCGATATGCTGGCATCGCACTTCGGGAAGTGATTGATTAAGTATTTTAAGAGACTGGTGGAACGTGGAATGGGCATCAGCATAATCATCAAATGACACTCCTAGCCGCTCCAGATAGAATCTCGCCTGCGACTCGCTGCTGTAGCGTTCGATCAGCTCTTCTTGCGCGGTCTTTCTCGTTACGATGACGATCTTATCGAAAGCAGCCTTACTCATCACACATTCTCAGTTCGCTCGGGACAGGCAGAGCCACTTCTCGATTCGACTCATTCCAATGGCTTATTTGCCTGCAGCAGGCTTGCCATCAATTCGGTGGTGATGTTCAGTTGGCCGACCTTGTCGGCATTTTGTCCTAGGGATCGCATCGATTCGGCCAGAAGAAGCTTTGGATCGGCGCTTCGAAGGGCGGCTAGTTCCTGTTCAAGAGCCTTTGCCTTGGATGCCGATTCGACTTCCAACGCCTTGCCGCGATTGGCTGCTTCCTTGAGGAGATTTTCTCCCTGAAGTTCGATCAGAGCAGCTCGCCCCTTCTCCAAGGCCGAATCCGACTCAAGTTCCTTTTCTCGAATCTTTCGTTCGTCTTCCACCGCACTGGCTCGCCTGGCCATGATGGCCTCATCGGCACGGCGCAGCAACTGCTCGCGAAACTCCGCCTCAAGAGCCTTGCTCATCTCCGCGGAGGGGCGGACGGCTAAGATGAAAAGCCCAAGGATTTCGACCCCGAAGGAGCGAAGCGATTCATTGGCGACTGCGCGATCCGCGACCGATGATCCGATCGACTGTGATTCACGAATACACGCCTCCAGCGTTCGCGACTCCACTTCTTCGTGCGTCGCAATCTGCAGCATATTGACAATTCGCTGACCAAGCACTCGTAGGTCTTCGGTGACGTGCTGGCCCGTCTTGGGGTCGATGGCAAGATTCAGCAGTGCAGCAGCCTTCTCGGGATCGGAAATACGGTAGGTTACCTGACCCTGGATAGAAACCGTTTGATAATCTCGACTGATGTCGTTGAAGACAAATGGTTGATCGATGCTCTGGGTCGGTACGGCAACGATCTGGGTCTGAAAGGGGAAGTAGAAAAAAGATAAGCCGGGACCAGCCTGACGTTTGATACCGGCCACGTACTTCTGGATGTAGTGGCTGGGCTGCCCTTTGAAATAGGAGATTCCGAACATCTGTTCTCCTTTGATTCCAGATGATTGATAACGTGGTTTCGTAGCTCAATCGGATTTTTTACGATCCGCCAATCCTGTTGTTTTGATCATAGTTCCCCCTATTTGGGGATTTCAAGAAGTATCCGGTTACCGCCATCACATCGTCGGCTTGTTTGGAGCTGGTTGGGGGGGGCAAAAGGGCTGGTTCTGGTGTGTTCCGCGGCTTGTCGAGCCCGCGACGATGACGAAGCGCCAGTCCGCCGCGTCACACACCCTACGAAGAGGTACGGCGAGCGTCATGGAAATAAAGATGGCACAGCCGTCTTACCTGCGAGGTTGTCGAGTGGCCAGGTCACTAGCGCCAACAACAGATGTGGGGGGCCTAGGGCTCTTTGGCGTCCGCGATGAGGCGGTGGACAGCGTCGACAATCCGTTGCTGGACGTCTCCACGAAAGGGAGCTGGCAGAGACTGATAAATGATTGCCTGCGTCCCTTCATAGCCTCCTTCATCCAGAATCTTATTGGTTGGGTTGTAGGCGCTGACCAAATTCGAATAGCCAGCAACCCAGGTCGATCTGCCCGATGCGGCCAGCTCTTTTTTCAATCGTAGGGAATAATCGGCTATCGGTTCGCCGCCCAGAGCGATCCACAGCGGATGGTCTCCAAGAACAGCCAACTGGACTGGATACGGATAATCGGGAGGTTGATCACCCGGATTGGGCTATTTTTCCAGGATGCTTCGGGCATGCCGCGCGACGAAGCCATCGGGCGAGGCGGCTCGCGCTTCCAATTCCGTTCGGGAAGGGGGTGGCGCGAAGGGAAGTGGTACGGTCTCGAATCGCAAGTCCAGTGTCGGCGCGATCGCTGGCGAAGGTCGCTCGATCGCTTCCGCGACAGCCATTGCGAGTACCTTTTGCATCGACGAGGACGATGCTTCGCGCGTAGAGTTCGATCAGCGAACCATCGGAGGGGCCGGTGGGAGCGGCATGGCCTGCCATCCAGACCGCTTCCCTAGAAGTGATCGAAACCTTGGCGACCCCCGCCTGCCACTTACCGGCGTCCGCAGCCGATGACGTCTGGAGCAACAGAGCAGCAAGGAGCAGACTGACCCAGTGTCGTACGATCATCGAGATAGCCATCCTATATTTCTCGCAGGCGACCCACAGTGATACCTTAGGGAGTGGAATACCCCAAAAAAAGTTGACAGTGAATCTGTTTTTGGATCGGTCGTTTGTGATTTGTCGTTACTGCTCTCTCGGAATTCACCAACAAAGGCGGCTACTGAAATCTTCGCCTTCTCTGTCACCATTCATGGTCGCCATGCGCTCCGCTTCCCTGCGCCAGGGTGAGCGACCGACGAATGGCTCCGACGAAGGCGGCTTTCAGCCCGCTGCTCTATCACGTTCGACTCTCGTCGTTCGTAATCGTTCGGACTAAGGTAACCTAGCGCCAAGTGCAATCGTTTTCGGTTGTAAAAACGGTCGATGTAGTCGGCCACCGCGCGGGTCGCCTCTTCATGGGTCTGGTAGGTTCTCTGGTACACCTCCTCGGATTTGAAACTTTTGAAAAGACTCTCCATGGGTGCGCTGTCGTAGCAATTGCCCTTTCGGCTCATGCTCTGAAGAAACTGCCTCCTCTCCAATCGATCCCGGTAGGCCTGGCTGGCGAACTGGGAGCCTCGATCGCTATGGACGATTAAGCCGGATCCCGGTTGGCGCAGAGCCACTGCTTGGTTGAGCGCCTGAATCGCCAGGGCACTGTCTACCAACCGTGGGGAAGTCCAGAGCGTCCAGAGCAGCCTCTCTGTTAAAACTTCTTTAGGATATCCCCGGTGCCGACTGCCGTGTCGCTCATGGTCTGGCACGGAGAACGAGTTGACGAGTGCGTGTGACCTATCAATTGATGCTGTCCAGCAAGTCCCGCGAGTGTCTCGCTGGACAACATCAAGGATCCGTTGCGAATTTGGGGACGCCAATCAATTCCTGCGATCGGGCGTGGCACCACCGGAGAAATCGGTGATTTCTGCAAGATCGGCGAAGAACCAGTCTTGATTGATCCCCCCAGTCAGTGTGTCGGCATCGATATCGGCGAAGACGGTGTCGGCAATCGCATCGGCGCTGTCGTTGTTGAGGAACGTGGAGCCATTGGCGCTGGGGCCGATTCCATTCCCCCAAAGATTGGCAGTTCTCTGGGCGAAAGTTCTGGCCGAAGTCCACTCGGCGTAAATAGCCCATAGGGCCACAATATCTTCGTCATGCGACGTTCGCCCGGAAACCAGTAGGTCGTCCGATGAAATGCCAAGTGCGATATCTGCACCCAGGCCACCAAGCAGTAGATCCCGCTGGCTGCCGCCGGTCAGCATATCGTTGCCTCCCAGGCCTATCAGGACCGTCGATCGGCTTCCCTGTCCAGTGAGAGTGTCGTTCCCCAAACCACCGGAAATAAGCTGGATATTGCTGGTTATGTTGGTGACACCAGTCGCGTTACCGGCAGTGGCCACCGAGAGATTGACGACGACTGAAGAGGTCCACGTGGAGTAAAGGAGCGAATTGACGAGGGCTCCAGTGCCGCCATTGAGATTGCCGAATAACATGCCTGAAGGAAGCATCAGAAAGGTGTCTGCATTGGTGCCACCCATTAGGTTTTCGATACCGGTAAAGTCGATGATCGTGGTCCCCGTGTTCAGGGAGCCGGTGTTGACACCGCTGATAGTCCAGGTGGTGGCCACGTTGGGCCCGGTCAAAGTATCGGCTAGCGTTCCAGCGGTGATGGTTGAGACGCCACTGTAGGTGGCACCACCGCCGAGGATCTGTCCTGCGGCGGTTGCGACCCAGGTGTTCGCAACATTCGCACCGACAACTGCCGACCCCGCAACTCCATTGCCCGTC
>JBIINB010000033.1:0-37330 GCA_044337705.1 Pirellulaceae bacterium
CCACCCCAAACAACTTGGTGTTGCCATCAATCGAATCGACCCGGTACAAGTCTCGCATCTGCTTGAAAGAGAATTGGCCAGGAGCAATCTGACGCTCCGAATCGAAGGAGCAGTAGGTGAAAGGAGCTCCAAAGCGAGCGGCCAGGAGCCGCGTCACTCCTCCCATATCCCCCATGGCGATCCCGATCGTCGGCACCTTCGACTTATCCATCAGCTCCAGAACCCGAACGACATCCGAAAAGGAATTGGCGAGCGTCGCGATTTTGACGATGTCGGCGTCGTGCTTCAGTAGGCGCTGATGGATCGCTTCCAGATCGACTGGCGTTTCCTGAAAGTTGTGGTAGCTGACAATCCTCTTGGTCTTCCCGTACCGCGGTATCGCAGCCGCTGCGTCTTCTTCCAGGTCGACATACTCCACCCCCGCAGCGATCGCAGACCGAAGCAGCATCCGCCGCTCGTCCTCCGGACGCTCCCATCGGCCGCCATCACTCTTCCTTCGGCAGGTGATCACGACCGCCGTGGGCCGATCCTTCAGAATTCGTGACAGATCAATCGTGCGACCGATGTAATCCAGCCGCAACTCCACCAGCTCACCACCCAATTCACCAATATGCTGGTGCTCGGCGATCAGATACTTATGGCGGGTTCTTCCTAGGGTTACGCAAATCATCCAGCCGGCTTTTCGTTCGAGAGAGCGATAGGGAACCGAATTCCTTGAGTTTAGATGAAGGAGTGCTTCTTGCAAATCGATGACCGCATCCAAGCCGATTCCCGGGGCGATGGGAGCATTTCTTCACGGCTTGAAATCATCGATCCCATCGAAGGAACCGTTGCAGCAATTCCGGCCCCGGCTCAGTAAGGAAACTTTCAGGATGAAACTGCCAGCCTTCGACCGGCAAGGTCCGATGCCGCACTCCCATGATGATTCTTTCGCCAGTCGAAGGATCGCTCACCCAGGCGCTCACCTCCAGACAGTCCGGAAGCGACTTTGGCTCGATCACCAAGCTGTGGTAACGCGTCGCCACGAAAGGATTGGAGATCCCCCGAAACATCCCGCGATCGTCATGATGGATCCGATCGGTCTTGCCATGCATCAACTGCGGTGCGCGAACAACCTTCCCCCCAAAAGCCTGCCCGATCGATTGATGCCCCAGGCAGACTCCCAGAATCGGAAAGGTACCCGACAACTGACGGAGCAGCTCCAGGGAGATCCCTGCTTCGTTGGGTGTGCAGGGACCAGGGGAGATCAGAATGCGGTCGGGACTCCACTGACCGATCTGCTCTACGGTGACCGCGTCATTTCGCTCCGTCCTGACCTCCAGCGTCGGGTCGATCTCGCCCAAACGCTGGACGAGGTTGTAGGTGAACGAGTCGTAGTTATCGAGGACAAAGATCTTCACAGTTGGCGATTGCCTCCTTGAGAAACAGGGGACGCAGCCGACGATTTGCCAGCCGTTTGGGAGCTCTCTTTACTCATCCCCCCCTCCATGCGATCGACACACTGAGCGACGACTAGGTCGCCGACAACGTTCAGCGTCGTGCGCGCCATGTCCAGAAGTCGATCGACCCCGAGAATGATCGCAATCCCACCCGCGTTGACACCGATCGTCTGCAGCACCAGGACGGTGGCCGGAAGCGATCCCCCCGGCACTCCGGCGGTCCCGATCCCCGCAAACACGCAGAGAATGAGAACCGTCATTTGCTGGATCAGATTCAGCTCGACGCCAAACACCTGAGCCAGGAAGAGCACGGTGACTCCCTCGTAGAGCGCCGTACCATTCTGGTTGGCCGTCGATCCTACCGTCAGCACGAATCGCGCCGTCTCCGGACGAAGCTGCAACTGCTCTTCCGCCACCCGCAGGGCCGTCGGCAATGTGGCATTGGAAGAAGAGGTCGAGAAGGCAGTGAGGGCTGCCGTACTGATCCGACGCGCGAAATCCAGCGGCGAGATCCCGCCCAGCGTCGACAATGCGATCGAATAGGCGATCAACCACTGAAGTCCCAATCCCAAAAAAACGGTGGCAACGTACCATGCGAGGGTCCAGAGAATGTCGCTGCCGAGCCGATTGGTCATCGAAAACATTAGCCCCGCAACGCCCCAGGGAGCCAGCTCCATCGCCCACCCGATCACCTTCATGCTGACCTGAAATATCGATTCCAAAAGAGCTACCAAAGGCTGGGATTCGGATGGCAACACGGTGATCGCCAGCCCCACCACCAGAGCAAAGAACATCACCGAAAGAATTCCGTTGCCAGGTGAACTGCCATCCAGAGCCCCGACCATCTCCTGGAGGGGATTGTTCGGGATCATGTCGAGCAGGGAATCCCGGAGCGATTTGCTTTTCCTGGCATTGGCAACCGTCGCCTCGGCCCCAGTCGAAAACTGTTCCTGCAGGGCTGCCCTCTGTTCCGGGCGAAGCGAATCTCCGGGGCGGATCGCGTTGACAACTCCCAGTCCAATCAGCACCGACGCCAGAGAAAGAAGTAGGGTGATCCCAAACGTCCATGCTCCGATCCGCCCTAGGCGGCGAGGGTCTCCAATACCAGCCACCCCCAGCACCAAAGAAGAGAAAACCAGTGGAATGACCACCATGAAGATCAGTCGCAGAAACACCTTGCCGACCGATTCGGCAATGTTCGTCGCAAACCAATCAACCCAAGCCTTGGCGTCCGGGGAAATGGTGGACACAACCGAACGGGCAAGCAAACCGGCGAGAACCCCGACGACCAGCCCAGAGAGGATCTTCCAGTGCAGGGGCCACCGCTGCGTGCTGGATGCGTCTGCCGAATTCATGGAGATTTGCAACTCCTTGGAAAGGTGGCTCAACTCCGCAGTTCCTGAGGAAACCGGGAGCCCGGATCGCTCTCATCATAACCATTCCCATGGCGTTCCGGATGCCTTATCGATCGATCTAGGGGTGCGGGCGACCGCGCCACAACATGGAGGGACAATTCCCTAGCGACGCAAGCCGACCCGGCAGATGGATCCGGCGTCTGGTCAGATATCGTAGTCGATCGACGTTGGCACACTCTGCAGGTTCCCTAGCGTGCAGGTCGCACATCGATGATCTCCCAATTGCCGGTAGATCCATAGAACCGCCTCCCGGGTGCTCGATCCCTCCACCTGCTGCTCGTAAAAAATCCGATCTTTCCCAATTCTTTCGTCCAGTCCGATGCGTTCCATCACCTGTCGAAGATCATTTCCTACTCCCGAAAGGACCAGCTGGATTCCCCGACCGGAAAGCGACGTGAGAAACCGCTCCAGAAGTTCCATGCAGACTGCGTCGGGATTGCGTGCGTAGCGTAGACGCAACAGGACATACCGCACCCCCTCCGGCAATTCCTGCTCAATCCTCTCCAGCATCCCTTCCAGATCAGGACTGGCTCCAAAGAACAACTCCCCTTCCACATGGTAGAAACGCCAACGATCACAGAGGGAGGAAGGAGGATCTGTCACCGCAAGGGATCGACGCGGCTGCATCCTGCCAAATCGATCCCACTGGTACTCCAGGCAATCCAGCCGAGCCGCCTTGGGGACATAAAAAAAGAACGAAAGAAAGACTCCGATCAAGATGCAGAACTCAATGGATACCAGCGCCGCAGCCAGAGCCGTCGCCAGGACAATGGCCGCATCGAAGCGGGTAGCCTTCAGATGGTAGAAAAGATGGGGGAGCTCAACCATCCGCATGGCCGTCAGCATCAGCACCCCGGCCAGTGCCGCGCGAGGAATGTACTGAGCCCAGGGAGCGAAAAGTAGAATCACCACCGCCACAGCAACCGCACTGAAAACCCCGGACCACTGCGTAGCCGCACCCGCCTGATGGTTGATGTAGGACCGCGTCAGCGATCCCGAACCTGGAAAGCACTGAAAAAAACTGCCAGCCAGGTTGGCGACCCCTTCGCTCAAACATTGCTGATGGATGTTTAGCTTCTGATGCGTTTTTGCCGCAATCGATTTGGCCATGGCGATCGCCTCCAGAAGCCCCAGCATGCCGATCAGCGCCGCGCTGGGGAGCAGATCCCTCACCAGCCCCCAGTCGACCCGCGGCGGCGCGAATGCGGGAAGCTGCCGAGGAATCCGGTCGATAAGTCGAACCCCATGATCGGCAGCGCCAGTCGCTGCGCACACCATCGCCGCAACGCTCAGCGCTGCCAGCAACTCAGGGATCTGCCAGCCGCGTCGGCGATTGAGCCATCGAAGGAAGGCAGCCACCAGCATGGTTCCCATCGCCACGGCCAAGGTCGGCCAGTGAATCGGACCTCCCTGAGAAAACGTCTTGGCAAACCGCAACAGAAATGGATCGTGCGGATCCCCCATCGCGCGCAGCCCTAGGATGTTCTTCAACTGGTCCATCACCAGCAGAATCGAAGCACCAAGAGTGAAGCCAACAATCACCGAATGAGAGATGTACCGAGACATATCTCCCAAACGCATTCCGGTAATCAGTATTTGGATGACACCGATCAACAGAGCCATCAGAATCGCCGCCTCAACACGCTTCTCCGGCGGTATGAGACTGAGTGCACTGAGCATGGCGATCGATATGGCGTTGGTCGGTCCATTGATCAACTGCCGAGATGAATCCAGCAGAGCACCGACCCCCGTCATGACGATGGCTGTGAACAGCCCCATCTGCATCGGCATTTCGAAGATGGTTGCGTAGGCCATCGCCTGAGGTACCGCCACGGCCGCAACGGTCGCCCCCGCCACGACATCGCGACGCAGCTGGATCGCGTCGTAGCCGCGCAGCGATTCCACGGCAGGAATCCATCGCCCCAGCCGGTCGATCCAACCGGTCGCCCCTTCGCCTGTTGGCCCCCTATCGACCTCCGCTGGACCAAGTTGGGGCAGAACCATGGGACATACCCGTGCATCAATACAAGAGGACGGTTGAAATCCCGGGGGCCGGGATCAGCTCACCAGTGGAGCATCCTATCGACGAAGCTTCGCACGGTCGAGATCGAAAGGGAGTTGCCAAGCAGACGCCAAAGGCGGCGCGCCGGCCAATCCACCGGCCAGGTCAATCGATCGGGAAACCCCATCTGCCGGGCAACCTCTCGAGGTGAGAACCACCGAGCCCCCTGCGACTGAAGGACCACCGATCCGCTGGCCACCCAGGATTTACCGTAGCTGGAACCGAAGCATTTGGTCCTGGGCTGCGTGTCGCTCCAGCGCACCCCGTGCATCGCCCCGCCAAAGCGATCCCAATCGGCAGATGCAATCTGGAATCGTCCCTCTTCCGCTTCCGGCTCCCGGTATTCCATCCATGGACGATCCACAGGAACGCAAGAAAAAAAATTCGGATCGATCCATCCCTCTGGAATGAGTCGATCGCGCGTCGCTGCAACGTAACATCGCAATCTTCGATTGTAACTGCCCCAAGTCGAAGGGCATAAACAACTCCAGGCAACCCGATACCCACAGCGCGCCAGCTGCTGCCGCATCCGCTGGAACGAAGATGACTCCAAGAAAGGAGGCACATTCTCCAAAAAGATCCAGCCAGGCATCAGATCAGGAACCTTCTCCAACAACACCTGAAACGACTCATGACGGCGGTCCAGGTGACCAAGCTGCCTTCCACGCTGGCTGAAAGGCTGGCAAGGAGGGCTCATCCACCAGCACTCAGCCTCATGGGCTGCAATGGCCGACGTCCCTAGGGATGCAATTTCGCAAGCGATGGCTGGATAGCCAAAATGCCGACCGGTCAACTGGCGGGCCCACTCGTCGATCTCGTAGGCTGCCACCACCGGCAACTCCGGGCACGCCCAGGAAAAGCCTCCGATCCCTGAATAGAAGTCAATCGTCCGCATCCCGTTTGATCCACAAGCGGTTCCCATCACGCCCCCCGCACCCCGACTCTTGGAGTATCATAACCGGTGCGATGGGTGACTCCCTGGAAGCCCCACAAAGCCGTCCGTCAACCTGGGACTCATTCCCCCAAAACTTGTCCGCATCTTTCGCGTCGAGGAACCATCTGTGGACCGCCCCAATCCCCCTTCGTGTACATCCCTGGTCCTGGGCACCCTGCTGCTCCACCGCCAAGCCCTCAGCATGCTGGCTCTCCTTGCCACCCTCTGGGGAACCACCGGCTGCCAACCCGCCGCTGAAAGGAAACCGATCTCCGGCAAGGACTCGGGTTACGAAGTAGACGACTCCGCTTCCAGCAGAACCTCCTCCAAGAAAGCAGAGCCCAGCGACAACACCGCTAGCGCGGCACCATCGACTCCGACTCCGGCCCCGTCGACTCCAGTCCCGGCAGCTCCGAAATCTTCTGCAGCTCCCGGCGAAGTCAAGCAATCGATCTCCGATATCCAGGTTCAAAGCCCTCCGGCGATGCCAAAACCAGCGGACCCCGCGACCAACCCATCCGCTACGGGCAAGCAGCTGAGCACCGATCTGGCACCTCCGAACCTGGGTACCCCCAAGACCGAAGACGACCGGCTCTTCATGACCCTCACGATGCCGGAAACCGATGACCCCAAACAGCTGATCGCTTTTCTCGCCAAGACGGATCAGGCTTTCCGAGAACTGGTCGAATCCTTTCAAAAGCGAACGGCATCCCAACAGGTGCTCGCCGAACGCGGAAAGGCGATGGCAGAAATGAAGCTGACAGCGGCAGAGAGCCTGCTGGAGAAGGCAACGGATGCCGAGCAGAAGGACATCGCCATCTATTCTAAGATTGAAGCCCTTTCTCAGCTGGCTGGTTTTCAGGACACCGCGGCCGCCCAGCAGCTCGTCCAGTACGCCTCCCAAGTGCAGACCATCTCCAGCCCGAAAATCGCGCACCAGGCTCGACTGGTCCTCTTTGGATTCCGACTGAGCGACTACAGCGCAGGTGCCGTCAAGGATGCAGCGCCGTTGATCGAGGGAATGAATCAGATTCTGGCCGAAAAAGAACTGCTGGATCTTCCCGACCATCGCATGATGATGCAGACCCTCCAGGTGCTTGCAAGACAGGGTGACCAGCCCGCATTCGAAACCGTGAGGGAAAAGGTGATCGCTGCCTTCAAGGATTCCTCCAACCCCATGATCGCTCGGGACATCTGGCAGTTGGAAGTCACCAATTCCCCCCAACTGAACAGCTTCCAGGAAGCGATCGAACCTGCGATGAAAGAGGGCTCAGGTCCTGCTGAATTCCAAAAGGTCCGAGAAACGGCGAAGGCTTTGGTCGATGCATTCCCATCCAGCACGACGATGATGATGCTGGCCAGCAATTCGATCCAGATCGAGTACTCGGGAAAAACCGGATTAGCTCAGGCGATGATCGATGCATTTGCCGACAAAGTTGGATTGGTTGAAAACCCAGATCTTCGCACGGAGCTTGAAAGAACAGTCAACGAATTTCGGACTCGCACTGGGATCCTGGGCAAACCCCTAGTCCTGGAAGGCCTCCAATCCCTAGATGGCGTGGCTCTGGATCTCTCCAGTATGAAGGGCAAAGTCGTGTTGGTCGACTTCTGGGCGACCTGGTGCGGGCCGTGTCTGGGTGAGTTCCCCAACATGAAGGCAGCCTACGAGAAATTCAAAGACCGCGGCTTTGAGATCGTCGGTGTGAACCTGGACGACGAGGCGAAGGATCTGAACGATTTCCTCCAGCGCGAACCACTTCCCTGGATGATCGTTCGCTCATCGGATGCCAATGCTGTTGGTTTTGAGACACCCGCAGCCAAGAAGCTGGGGGTCAATGCGATCCCTCTGATGCTGCTTCTGGATCAACAAGGAACCGTGGTTGCCATGCACACGCGCGGGCCAAAACTTCAGGAACAGATTGAGCAGTTGCTTGGGGAAACCGGCAAGTAGCTTCTGATCCTGTGCGCCCGATGCTTCCCCCACTCACCTAAGGCGCAGGACGATGGCCAAAGATCCGAAAAAGGATCCCTCCAATCCATCGACAGGAGAGGGGATCGATAAATCCACTACATCCCATCCCGCCAGCGCCACTCCGGCGCCTGCGGTCGCTGGAAGCGTCTCCATGGCGCGCAGCCTCGGTAAAAAACTGCTCGCATCGCATCTGCCCGTCTGGCTGATCGACGACTCGGGCCACCTTCAAATTGCCAATCAGGCCCTTTCCGACCTGCTGCACACGCCACTGGAAACCCTGATAGGGCTCGATTGCACCGACCGCATCGCTGAGGATGGAGACACTTCCAGCATCGCGATGATGCTTTCGATTCCCAGACAATTTGCGACGAGGATGCGACCGCCGCTGGATCCACCAGCCGACGGCCAACCAGTACCCCAGGATGCTTCGTGGTGGGTACCGCTTCCCGATGGCCGCTGGTTCCGCGGAAACGGCATCCCTCTGGAAAGCGATGAAGGAACCGAATGGCTTGGTTGGCTTCTCCCTGCAAGTGGACCGCCACCGGATGAGCTGAACGGTTTAATCGAGGGCGCACAGGCGTGGCTCAAGGCCACCCGCCTTCGCTATCGTAGCCTCGACGCTTTGCGCCCCCTGCAGGGGAGAAGCATTGCCGCCCAGCGCGCGATGCGCCAAACGCAAAACGCGATCGCCGCGGATGGCCCCCTGTTGATCGTCGCTCCCCATGGCGGACTGGCTCATCAAGTGGCTCACGCTGTCCAGCTCCATCGCTGGCGCCGACGCGGCATCCCTGAACATCGTGGTATCTTCCTACCAGTCGACTGCCGCCTGATCGACGAGAAAACCTGGAGGCAGACGACCGAGTCGCTTCCTGGTGGCACGGCTGCCGAATCCACCTCAATCTTCCTGGAACGCCTCGACGAGGCGCCTGAGCAACTGGCGGGAAGGTTGCTGGATGCGTTGCAGCAAGATCATGCAAAGCTGACTTGGAGCGCCTCGGTGCAATCGGATTCCATCCCGGCGCGCCGTGATGATTCCGCCTGGTGCCAACTCCTCAGCTGTCTCGATGTTCAACGAATCGATCTGGAACCGCTGGCTCATCGCAGCCAGGATATACCAATTCTGGTGGAATCCTGCTTGCGGTCCAGCTCCCTGCCCTCCCTGGCCAGCTCACCGGGTGTCTCGGAGAATGCCATGCGATTCCTCTCGGCCTACCTCTGGCCGGGCGACCTACAGGAACTGGAGCAGGTGCTGCAGATTGCCGCTCATCGAGCCGCTGGCAAGTGGATCGAAGAAAAGCATCTGCCGCCGGTCGTTCGCGGGTTCGGGGGATGGGCCGAGCAAGCCCACTCGCGCCTGGCACCGATCGACATGGACCGTCTGCTGGAAGACCTGGAAAAACAGCTGATCACGGCATCGCTCAAACGGCATCGTGGCAATCGCGCGGCAGCAGCCGCCAACCTAGGAATTTCGCGAAACCGACTTTTGCGACGCCTGGAGCAATGGAATATCACCCCCACGGAACTCCCTGCCGCAGAAGTCCTCCCTCCCAACGCCTCACCGGATTCCAGCACCAAGAACTCTCCGGAACGAATCGAACAGGAAGTCACGCCTCCTGCCGTCGCCTCGGGCCCGCTGGAGAGCCAACCAATGCCAGAGGACGCTGCCGATGAGGAAACGATCGAGTTTCGGGAAATGGAGTAATGGGATTGGCCGAATGACCACATCGCGAAATCCTGCCATTGCTCCCTGGGATACGCCTCGGCAGTCCTGTTTCCCGAAACCCCTTTCGGTCTGGGCAAGAATTGGACTCGATCCGCTCCCCTCCGCCGTCTGGCTCCATCATCTCCACGATGCGGCTCAGAAACTTGATCGAGCACTGCAGGCACCAGCTTGGACCGACCAGGACTCGATGCTCCGAGAAATCTCGGACCGCCATCTGAGCGGGAGCATCCGCCAAGTCGATGTTGATCACCTCGCAGAATCGCTCGATCGTTTCGACCAGTTGAACCAGCTACGCCCAGGCATCATCCAGACCGCCTACATCGATCCCACCCAAGCCATGAGACTGGGGTCACACTGCCCTTTGTGGCGGGCCTGGTTGGCGGAAGCGGGAGTCCGTCTCGTATGCGTCGGAATCACTTCGATTCGGCACGCGGCCTTCCGTCTGGTTCGGACCGGAATCACCTTGCAGCAGGAGTTAGATCCCATCCTGCTGGCGGCTCAACCTCAAGTGGAAGAAGCCAAGTTAGCACTGGAATCGATGGCGGATCGATTTGGCTGCGATGAGGAGTCGATGGAGACCGGAACCCCCTGAAAGCAAAGAGAGGGTGGTAAAGTGCGGCAGCCTGTCGGCGAATGCAACACTACGGCTTCCATCGAAGGGACGCGAACTTCCAATCTAGATACAGCTTTCACCAACGCTGGCGGCTTCGTGCTTCGCACGGTGCGATCTGGTGGTGATGGCATTCCCAACAGCTGCCGGGCAAACCAACGCCTAGCCAACCTCAGGGGAATAAAAACCAGAAGATCGTCAGCACGGTGCAAAGCACCACCGCGCCTCCTTCCGCCCATCCCCCTGCAACAACGCGTGGACGATCTGCCACCTGAGCCGGTTCAAAGAACCTCCAGATCACCCCCAAATAGTAACTGGCCGCAATCACCGCATTGATCGCCATGACGATCGACGCAGCTCGGACAATCCAGTCGGACGAGGCGATCGTCGACGAGAAGATCTGAAACTTTCCCCAGAATCCAGCGGTAAGCGGGACTCCCGTCATGCTCAATAGAGCCACCGACCCGGCTAAGGCCAATCGCGGCGACCGATAGGCAAGCCCATTCCAGCGATCCATCGGTGCCGGTTGCAGCAGATCCCCTTGATCTAACGCCCAGACCGCCAACAGGCCAATCGTCATCGCTGCGTAGACTCCAAGGTAAAAAAGGATTGGAGCCCAGGACGCAGAGAGGCTGGCAATCGCCGCAACCCCAAGCAGCAGATAGCCTGTATGAGCAACACTGGAATAGCTGATCCAACGGCGGAAGTCCTTTTGTACCATCGCCAGCACGTTCCCGACCGTCATCGTCAGCACCGCCAAGAGCGAAAGCGTCGCTATGCTCGCTGAGGAAACCGACAACCCTTCAGCTCCCCGAGTCCCTCCATCCAAAAGTCGCATCAATGCAAGGAACCCTGCGATCTTCGGGACGACAGCCAGACCAGCCGCCATCGGCAACTTGGTCCCACAGAAAACGTCGGGAGCATAGAAATGGAAAGGCACCGCTGTCATTCGAAATGCAAGACCTGCCAGCACAAACCCCCACCCCATCCAACCCATCATGCTGAGTTGGCTTGCCATAACGCTTCCGACAGCCGTCAGGGATGTGTCGCCAGCGATCCCGTAGAGGTAAGAAAGGCCAAACAGGAACAGGGCGCTGGAGAAGGCCGCCAACGTAAAGTACTTCAGCGTCGCCTCCCTCCCCGCTCCATCGCGTCGCGTCATTGCAAGTAGAATCGTGGTGGGCAAGCTGACCAGTTCCAGTCCCAGGAATAGGCTGACTAGGTCGCCTGCAGAAGCGGTGTACGCAAGCCCGGAGAGCATCAACAGAACCATAGCCAAGTGTTCGGCAATCCGGCGACCATCCATTCGATGCCACGCCAGAAGGATCAGAGGAATCCCCACCAGCGCCGCCAGCCAGGAGCCACCGCTGCGAATGGAATCGGATTGAAACAGCGATCCAACACCGCTTCCCGCCGGCTCAATAGCCCGCGCAGCCCAGCACGCCGCAATGCAGAATCCAATGGCGGTCCAGCCGAGCAGATCGCGAGCAAGGGCGCTGGTCCTTATCGACTGGGGCAGCGCGGCAATGCTCAACAGCAGAAGCCCCCCCAGCAGCAGCAGGTTGGCCGGTGCCGCAGCAGGTAGTTGATCGAGGATCTGACTTAAGGTGATTTCCATTTTCGAAACGCTTGCGTCGTGGTGTCAGGGAAGGGAAGGGAACGTGGCTGAAGGCCATCCTACACGTTCGAAACGAAGGTTATAGGAAACCAATGCCTGTTCTGCCACATGCTCCTAGTCTTTGATCGGAGAAGTCCAGATCACGCTGACAGCGGCTCCGTTTCGCTCATAAAGCTGATGAGCGATCCGGTCGGTGTCGGAGCGAAACAACTGAAGCCAGTGCGAAGGGACCAAACCGCCGTAGAGAGCGACCGCTGCCATGAAGCTGAAGACCAGGATCGGCCGCCAACCCAGATCCCCAGTCACCGCAGCTACCGCGTCGGCTCCCTTGCGTTGCGGCTTCTCCGATGAGGGAGTTCCAAAAAACAGTCGGTGGACCATCCGTAGAGCATACCAGGCACCGAGAAAAACCCCTGCACATCCCACCGCCGATAACCAGGGCGCCACCCTCGCCATTCCCAGCAGGGAAAGGAGTTCACCAACGAAATGATTGAGTCCTGGCATACCGGCCCCAGCCATTGTGAAAAAGAGAAAGAAGGCAGCTAGATGAGGCCATCTACCGGCCAGGCCACCAGCTGCTTCCTGCCAGTCGTAGGTTCCACGCCGAACACCAATCGCACCTATCAGAAGGAACATCGCCGCCGTCGTCAGGCCGTGATGGAACATCTGAAGGACTCCCCCTGCCAAGCCTTCGGAGGTCAATGAGAAGAGCCCCAGCATGATGAATCCGACGTGGGAAAGGCTGCTGTAGGCAAGAAGCATTCGAAGATCCTTCTGCCCAAGAGCGGCAAAAGCACCATAGAAGATCGCTGCGGCTCCCAGCGAACCAAGCACCCAAGGACCATACTGAATGCAGGCCTCCGGCAGCATCGGCAAAAGAAGCCTCAGAAAACCAAAGAGTCCCATCTTCACGGCAACCGCGCCCAGGAAGGCAGTCCCGACAGGATGGCATGCACGGTAGGTCGGCGGAAGCCAGGCATGAAGCGGCAGGATCGCCATCTTGATCCCAAGTCCCCACACCAGCAACCAGAATGTCCATGACTGACTGCCTCGATCTGCCGATGGATAGGTCGAGGCATTTGCCGCTGTCGACAAACCAACCAGATCCCATGTCCAGGAGTCTCCACTGCGCAAGGACGCCAAAGCCAACAACCCCAGAACCATCGGAATGCTGCCAGCCAGTGTGAACAGTACAAAGCGACGCGCGGCAGTGAACGACTCCTTGCGATCGGTGCCCCAGCCAGCGACCAATGCAAAAAGGGGTATCAGAGCCAGCTCAAAACCGATGTAAAACGTAATTAGATCCATCGCGAGAAAAACCATCGCCATGGCACCGCTGGCGATCAGCAACCAGCCACCCATCAATCCGTGGCTTGGCCCCACCTGATCCTTGCCGATCACGATCGCGACACAAGTCACCAGACTGCTCAACAACAGCATCAAACCGCCTATCCCATCAAGCCCTAGGGAGAAATTCCAAAGCGATGGTGCGAGGCTGCTGCCCGTAGGCAATCGTGCGGAAAGCCAAGATGGCTGGAAAACCCAGAGCGGCTGAATCGTGGCACGGCTCGTGGCCGCGGCGGACGACGACACACCTGCGGGCCCCTCGATCGCATAGGACATCGCTACCCAGCAACTTGCGACGAGCAGCAAAATCGAAATGGCCTGAGCGCCACGCGAAGCAATCTGTTGACTACCACGCAGTGCGATCGCAACGATCGCGATACCAGCCAGTACGGGAATCAGGATCAGCCAGGGCAACAGATAGCTCATAGGTTCTTCCAGCCAAGCATTTCGGTATTCGATTGAGTCTCACGCATCGATCCAGCCACCCCGCCTTGTCGCTTTCCGCCATCCCCACCCGATCCGTAGCAGTCGTCAGCAGGATGTCCGGACGGCTTCTTTCCTTCAACACCAGCTTAGCGCCAAAGGGCTAGTGTCAGCAGGACCACCAACCCCACCGCCATCACCGTCACGTAGTCGGTAATCCGCCCTGTCTGAGATGGACGGAGCAGTTGCCCAAAAAAAGGAGGGATCGCCGCGATCGATCGCGACAACCAGCCCACCACGTTCTGATCGAACCACGCAACGGCCGACCCAAAGGCCAGACCAGGACGCACCAGCGTCCAGTCGTACAGTTCATCGATATAAAACTTTTGCCTGGCAAGCTGTGGAAATCCACTGGTCGCTTCAAACCATTTCCAGCCTCCTTGCACCGAAGCCCACGCCACAGCCGCACCCGCCACCGACACCAAGGCGCTAACCACCATCAGACCCCAACCATGCCCCGCTGTATGCGAATGAGCCTCTTCATGTGATCCCTCCAGGTATCCGGCCAACCATCCGGTCGGTCCCAGAAGCCCACCCAAAAGCAAAGCACCTACCGCAAGCACGGCCATGGGAACCAGCATCACCGCAGTCGACTCATGCGGATGACAGTCATCAGGGATCTTCAAAGCCCCTTCAAAGGTCCGGGCATAGGCGCGGAAGGTGTAAAGCGAAGTCAAGAAGGCGGTGATCAAGCCAATCACAAGAAGCAGCCAGAAACTTTCCGCATGACTTCGGTGGCCTGTCGCCTTGAGAACCACTGCCAGAATCTCATCCTTGCTCCAGAATCCCGAAAGCAAGGGGATCCCGGCCAAAGCTGCCGCCCCCGCAGCGAATAGCCAGCGGGTCTTCGGCATGCAGTTTTTCAGTCCGGAGAACTCTCGCATGTCGATCCGATCGTTCATCGCATGCATCACATTTCCAGCGGCCAGGAAAAGCAGCGCCTTGAAAAACGCATGGGTTGCCAGATGAAACATTGCCGCTAAAACTGCCACACCAGCCAGCTCCGGCGCCGCTGCTGCGGCACCAAGCCCCAGGAACATATATCCCAGCTGGCTGACCGTAGAGTAAGCCAGCACCTTCTTCAAATCGTCCTGGAACAAAGCGATCATCGCCCCAAGCAATGCAGTGATCCCACCCAGCCATGCAGCGGTCATCAGAACATCGGGTGCCATGACCATCAGCGGCATCAATCGGCACACCAGATAGACTCCAGCCGTCACCATCGTTGCCGCGTGAATCAGTGCGCTGACCGGAGTCGGTCCCTCCATCGCGTCGGGTAACCACACATGCAGCGGCAATTGGGCGCTCTTGCCAAGCGCACCAATCAGTATCAACATCATCGACCATCCAAGCCATTCCGGGAAGCGATTGGCCAAGAGCTGGACAGTCTGCGGATCTGTCAGTCGACGGAAATCGAGCAGTCCCGTGACTCCCGTTGCTCCTGTATGAGCACTGATCCGGCTCATCAGCACCCAAAGAATCAGGATGCCCATCAGAAAACATCCATCTGCGATGCGGTTCACAAGAAATGCCTTCTTCGCCGCTCGACTTGCTGAAGGACGCTGGTACCAGAACCCAATCAGCAGGTAACTGCACAGACCCACCAGTTCCCAAAAGCCATATAGGACGAGCAGATTACTGGAGAGCACCAGCATCGTCATCGCAAAGACGAAGCCGCTGAAAATGGCAAAGTAACGGGCATAACCGGGATCGCCGTGCATGTAGCCAGGGGAGTAGATCGCCACAAGCAGCGAAACGAAAGTAACCACCGATACCTGTGTCAGCGACAGCGGATCCAAAAGCAGTTGGATGGGGAAGTGCGCTTCGGCTACCGACAGCCACTGGAAACCTTCGACCAATATCGAACCCTGCGGATCGAATCGCCCCGTGGCAAGAAAGACCAGCGATACAATGGCCGCGATCCCCAGGCCTATCCAGGTCGGTCCGTGCGCCCAGCGGCCAGCCTGTCGCGCCGCTGCCAAAGCAGCCCCTACGATGCAGGCGATCATCGGTGCGATCGGAATCAGCCATGCTCCAGAAGGATTCATATTCGGTCGTCGCTTGCTAAAAAGTCAAAGAACCAGAGAAAGCATCAGCCCCGATGCGCCGCAGCTGCCGACTCGATCGACTCGCTGGCCAGATAACCGGCAGGATCCCGACCTGCCGGAACCAACGACGGACCGTCGCTTTCCCTCGAAGGCTCACGCGGCCAATTCGAATCCGCGATCGGTGCCGGGCGAATCGCCTTTGGATCGCCCAGGGACTGCCACAACTGCACATCCAAGGAGTGCCGCATCCGATAGAGTTGCACTACCAGGGCCAGCGCCAAGGCGGCTTCGCACGCCGCCACTGTCAGGATCATCAACACAAAAACCTGGCCACCCAGATCCTGGTGAGCGAACGCGAAGGAGGCGAAATTGAGACTGACCGCAACCAGCATCAATTCCATAGACAGAAATAGAAGAATCACATTGCGGCGGGTCGTCAGACCAAACAGTCCCAACGCAAAAAGAACTGCCGACAATGCCAGCACGGGTTGATTCATGATCGATTTTCTCCAACGCCTAGTTCCTCTTCGGACGGCTGAGCGCTTTCGGATGGCTGAGCAATGCAGAGAGCCCCGATGCAGGCAATCAAAAGCAGCGTCCCCGCTAGCTCCATCGCCCAAAGGTACCGCGTGTACATGGCTCGCCCCAGCGCAGCGACATTCGATTTGGATCTGCTGCCGCCTTCAACAGGCTGCGATTGGACAACTTCGCTTGCCGTATCCCCGGTGATGGCAGGGCCAGAGTCACTCACGATCCTGGAAGGTGGCTGCCAGGAATCAATCCCTGCCAGCAAGAGCCCCACCAAGGCCCCGCAGATCACTCCAATCTTCAATCGATTCGCCCCTTTGCTCTCGAAAGGAGCCGGGCGGATCTGCTGCGAGAACATCAACACAAAAAGAAAGACGATGATCGTCGCCCCTGCGTAGACCAGCACTGTCGCCGCTGCCAGATAGGGACTGTCCAGCACCACATAGAGACCCGCTGTCGCAAACACGGCCATCGCGAAACTGAGGGCCGCGTGAATCGGATGGCGAAAAGTGACCAGACCGCAGGCAGCGACAATCGCAATCGTCGCGAACAGGATCGTGAGGATGCTCTGCATGAAGTTTTCCTGACTCTTCTACTTTCTGCGGTCGTTCATTGGATCGCGCCCCGCCGGAGGCGATCATCTTCCCGGCAAACCACCACCTGGAGGCGGAGGCGAGGGAGCTGTCCCATCGACCCAGTCGGACGCCGGGCCAAGCGTGCCACGGCGCGTTCGATCGGGATCCTTCCCGGAACGAATCGTTTCGTCATAGACACTCAAAAGTTTCTCTTTGTCGAAAACCATCTCTTCCCTAGAAAGCCCAGTGGCGTCGTAGATGCTGGTCAACTCAATAGCATCGACCGGACATGCTTCCTCGCACATCCCACAGTAAATGCAACGCAGCTCATCGATCACAAACGCCTTGGGGTACTTGTCCCGATCAGCCCACTGGGGATCGTTCTTGTCGGTCGCGGTCGCTTCGATGCTAATGCAATTGGCTGGGCAGGCAGTTTGGCAAAGGAAGCACGCGACGCATTTGACTCGCCCCTTGTCGTCGCGATTGAGCCGATGAACGCCTCGGTAGTTAGGCGGAATCTCCGGCTCTACCTCCGGGTACTGCCGAGTCATCGGCTTGCCGCGGATCATGTGCTTGACGGTCGTCGCAATTCCTTCGGCAATCGCCGGCAGGTAGAGCGCCTCGGCCAACCCGATCCTGGGCGGCTGCGCCCATTGGATGGTCTTGGTTTTCTTCTTGCCACCTGTCGTTTCGCTCATCGTTCAACTCGCGGATGGACCATTCTCACGACACAGGACCCGTTCCATGGACTCACGACTTCGAGGCGACCACCTGCTGATGTCGACTGACTGCAGTTGCGGCGTCAGCCAGCGACGAAGGACGTCGAAAAGGACGACTGGCCAGAGTTCTGGCCTTCCAGAAAGCGGCCATCGCCATCGCCAACACAGACAGCGGCGCCAGCCACCATCGATTCCAACCAAAAGTGATCACAGCAGCCGCAGCCAGAAAATTGAAGATCCCCAGAGGGATCATGCTTCCCCATGCAAGCGCCATCAACTGATCGAAGCGAAACCGGGGAAGCGTCCATCGCAGTTGGATGATCAGACCGACCACCACCGCCACCTTGGCCAGCAGAACCAGCCAACGCAGCCCATAGCCCAGCCACGTCGCATCGACAGCACCGGTCAGCCCTGGGAAGTGCCAGCCACCAAAGAAAAGGAGGACTGTCAGAAAGCTGATCGTGACCACATGGGTGTATTCGGCCAGGAAGAAAAGAACGAACTTGATCCCGCTGTACTCGGTGTGAAACCCTCCCACCAACTCCTGCTCGCACTCAGGCAGGTCGAATGGTAGCCGGTTGGTTTCCGCCAGCGCCGCGACAAAAAACAAAATCGCCGCCAGAGGCTGCCACCAGACGTTCCAGTGAGCAATCCCAGGTCCCTGAGCCGCCACCAGCTTCTCCATGTTCAGCGAACCGGTCACCATCACGATCCCCAGGATCGACAGCCCCAAAGGGATTTCGTAACTGATGAACTGGGCGCAAGAACGAAGCGCGCCGTAGAGACTGTACTTGTTGTTCGACGCCCAACCGCCAAGGATGATCCCATAAGCCGAAAGACTGGAAATCGCCATCAGAAAAAGGAGCCCGATATCGACCCCGGGGGCCACCATCGCTCGGAATCCCCCCTTTGGCTCGGGTCCCACAGGACCAAATGGGACAACAGCGATCGACAACAGGGCGCAAAGCAGTCCAATCGTCGGTGCGATCAGATAAAGTGGCCGGTGAACATGGCTTGGGATCACTTGTTCCTTCAGGAAAATCTTGATCCCATCAGCGACCGCCTGCAAAAGACCCAACGGTCCGACTCGGTTAGGACCGACCCGATCCTGGATCCAGGCCGCCCACTTCCTCTCGATGAAGGTCATGTAGAGCCCGATGATCGGGACCACGCCCAGGATGATCGCGATAGCGGCCAGCGTGGGCCACAAACGATTCCAGTCGATGCTCATGAACCGACTCCTTCTGGTTGAGCGTTGTTTGGTTGGTTCAGCCGCACGCCCTGCTCTCCCAGATCCCCCTTCTCGAGTCCCCGGAGCGAAGGAATCTTTCGACCGATCTCCTGACGGAGCGTCACTGCGCGGAACAACCCCTGCCTTCCTGCCAGATCCCAGAGGATCCGGCCATCGGAGCGACTTTCTCCAACCGATCGGATTGCAGGGCGAATCGCTTGTGCGAGACTTTGCGCGTTGATGAAGGTCCCCTCCCGCTCGGCAAAACTGCCACCTGCCAGGAGGCACGTCGCAGCGTCAGAAAGTGGACTCCGCAGGTAATCGAGGACCACCCGATGCGGCAGTCGACACAGTACCTCCAAGTCGCTCACAGTCCATGGTGATTCCCAATAACCGGCTACCACGAAAGCCCCTTCGAATCGATCCTTCGCCAGTCGATCGACTGCGCCAGCCCAATCGAGCGGCTCACTTCGGTAATGCTCCAGAATCCGCCGGACTCCCTCGCGGTTGGGACACTTTTCGGCGCGGATGGTGAATTTGGCTTTCTCGCGAACGGGCGGCTGGCCGCGATGGTCCTTCGGATAGAGATCATCCTGGCCAACCACCGGCACAGGCCCCATCGCCAGCACGGCCCGATCACCGGCCCTCTGAGCAATCTCCGCTAGCAGGTACGCCTCTTCCACAGTCATCATCGGGGAAAAGACGAAAAGCCACTTGCCCCCCTTGGGCCGTGACCACTCCGCCACCATCTGTGCGACCGCCTGCTCAACCGGCTTCCAGGGATCACCACCCACCGCCCCGATCGCCTCTGCATTGGCAGCGGAGTCGGGCTGCAGCGAACGGGTGGATGGATGCTGCAGCCATACCGACGAATCGATCTGCTCACTCGATCCACCAGCCTCTAGCACTCCCACCCTGGGCCCCGTCAGTCGACGGCCCTGGTGTATCTCTTTCCAACCGAAACGCCCCTCGTCGCACATGAAGGAACCTTGTGCGAGTCGGTTTTCGCGAGGCCTCAGCCGGTAGATGCGATTGTCGTTCTGGTCGATATGGATCGAACATCCCGTGCTGCATCGGTTGCAGACGCTGTCCTGGCTCTTCAGCCACCAAACCCGCTGTTTGTAAAGAAAATCCTTGCTGCAGAGGGCACCTACCGGGCAGAGGTCGACGACATTGCCCGCCAACTTGTTGTTGCAGGGATGCCCTTGGGCGACATCGATTTCTTCGACGCTGCCACGGCTGATCACGTGCAATTCGGACGTCCCGCTGATCTCCCGAGTGAAGCGGACGCATCGCGTGCACATCACACAGCGGTCGGTGAAGAGCGCAATCTGGTCCCCGATGTGGTACTTGTCCTGCCGCTGCACTTTCGGTTCGTTCAGGCGGCTCTTCGCACGACCATAACGGTAGGTGTAATCCTGAAGGTAACACTCACCGGCCTGATCGCAGATGGAGCAGTCGAGGGGGTGATTGAGCAACAGGTATTCCAGAGTCTGGGCCTGAGCGTTCTGGACTGTGGGGGTCGCGGTGCGAATCGCCATGTTCGGCCGGATTTTCGTCTGGCATCCGGGTACCAGTTTCGGCTGCATCGCAAACTGGCCATCCTCCTTCCGCTCTCCCACCTCCACCAGACACATGCGACAACTGGCGACTACAGTCAATTCCGGGTGCCAGCAGTAGTGAGGGATTTCCACCCCCGCCGCCTGCGCCGCTTGAATGGCGTTGCTTTCGTCGGGAACTTCCACCGGTTGGTCGTTGATGTAGACGGTTGCCACGTCGATGCCTCTGCGTCAAAAGGACCGTCACCGGAGGGTGCCGCGTCCATCGGTTGATCAAAAATCGGTCCGCTTTTCAATGGTGCGCCGGTAGCGCCTCGGGAGCCGTACTTCTTCGCCCGCTCTGGATGTACTCTTCGAACTCGGGCCGGAACTTCTTCAAGGCATTCTTGATCGGCCAAGCTGCACCGTCCGCCAGACCGCAGATGGTAGTGCCTGGAATCGTTCCAATCGTCCGGCTGATATCGTCCAGCGTGTTGAGGTCCTCCAGCGATCCCTCCCCACGCCGGATCCGCTGAAGGATCTTCATCGACCAGGCAGTCCCCTCACGGCAAGGAGTACACTGGCCGCATGACTCGTGAGCGAAAAAACGGCAGGTGTTGTAGAGCACGTCGACCATGCTGGTCTGATCATCGATCACGATGACGGCCGCCGTCCCAAGTCCCAGGCAACCCGCACGGCCCGGTCCATTGAAATCGAGAGGAGTATCGAGTTCCGCTGCCGACAGGAACCCCATGCTGATCCCGCCGGGCACTACCGCTTTCGCCTTTCTGCCCTTCCATACACCTCCCGCATGCTCGTCGATCAGCTGCCTGGCGGTGATCCCAAGGGGCAATTCGACCAGCCCCGGCTTCTCCACATGACCGCTGATGCAATAAAGCTTCGGTCCGTGACTTCCGTTATCGCGCGGATTGCTGGGATCGGCCGGGATGCCGATCGAAAGAAACCAATCAGGGCCGCGATCCAGAATGTGGGTGACGCAGGCCATCGTCTCAATGTTATTGACGATCGTCGGACATCCGAAGGCGCCCGACACAGCAGGGAAGGGCGGCTTGATGCGAGGCCAAGCCCGCTTCCCCTCGAGGCTTTCAATCAGCCCCGTCTCTTCACCACAGATATAGGCACCGGCTCCACGGTGCAGCTGGATATCGAGAGAATAGCCCGATCCCTGGATGTTCGATCCCAGCAAACCCTCGGCGTACATCTCCTCAACGGCCCGCTCGAGAATCCGATAACATTCGCCATACTCGTATCGCAGGTAAAGAAATGCCTTCGAGGCGCCAACCGCGTAGCCCGAAATCACAATCCCTTCCAGCACCTGATGCGGATCCGACTCCAAAAGGACTCGATTGTTGAAAGTCCCTGGTTCACTCTCGTCGCCGTTGATGCACAGATAGACCGGCTTGGTCCGCTCCTTCGGCAAGAATGTCCATTTCAATCCGGTGGAAAAGCCTGCGCCGCCGCGCCCCCGCAGCTTCGACTGGATCACCTGCTGAGTGACCTCCTGAGGAGACATCGCCAGTGCTTTGCGCAGAGCTTGGTAGCCGCCCGTCGCCAGGTAGCTGCTCAGCTTGGTGCTGTCTGCCATCCCCAGCCGCTTCAGCAAAACCGGTTCAAATCGACTCATGATGGCTCCTTGGCAAGCTGCACCACTTGGTCGGCAGTGACATGAAGACTCAGCGAGTCATCGATCAGGATGCAGGGGGCCCCGTCGCAGGCACCCAGGCACTCGGCCAGTTCGATCGTCGCCCCGCCATCGGCAGTGGTCTGACCGGGCTTTACCCCAAGCCGCTGACACACCTCGGCCAGCAGGCTGTCGCCCCCACGCAGCATGCAGCTGAGCGACCGGCAGACCCAGATCCTTCGTCGGCCAAGCGGATGCTTTTCGTCTTTGAAAAATCCGTAAAAAGTCATCGTGTCGATGACCTGCGCCGCCGAAAGATCAAGAAGCTCGGCGATCCCCTCGATCGCTTCCTTTGAGACGCATCCCTGTTCCTGCTGCACCCAGTGCAGCGCAGGTAGCGTTACCGCCTGCTTGCTGGGATAGCGCCCGCAGGCATCGACGATCTTTGCGCGGATGGCATCAGACAATACGGTCATCGATCTAGCTCCGCGGCGATGATGTTCAGGCTTCCTAGAACCGCGACGACATCGCTGAGCATGCAGCCTCGGATCAACTGAGGAAACAGGGCAAAATGGACGAGGCTGGGGGGCCGAGTCCTCGCTCGGTAGGCCCGGAAGGAACCATCCGAAACGATGTAAAATCCAAGCTCCCCATTGGGCGACTCGGTCGCACCATAAACGCTTTCCACTGGAACAGGTCGTTGGCGATTGGGCATGATCGCTTCGAAATGATGGATCAGTCCTTCGATGCTGGTATAGACCTCCCGCTTCTGCGGAAGAGCCTCCTTCCCCATCCCTTCAGCGAAGACCGGGCCACCGGGAAGCCGGTCGAGCGCCTGGTGGAGAATCTTCAGCGACTGACGCATCTCCTCCATGCGAACATGGAATCTCGCAAAGCAATCTCCCTCCGCAGCGCAGACGACATCAAAGTCGAAATCGTCATACGCCAGATAGGGTTCGTCTCGCCGCAGATCGCGTGCTACCCCACTGGCACGCGCCACTGGACCGGTCGCTCCCCCCTGAATCGCTTCCTCGCGACTGAGCAGCCCAACACCTTGAGTCCGCTCCAGAAAGATCCGATTCCGCAACACCAACCTATCGACGTCGCGCAGGGTTCCTGGGAACTGATCGATAAACTTGCGCACGTTCGCCAGCCAGGAATCGGTCGCGTCGTACAGCAGGCCACCTACCCTCAGGAAGCTGCAATGAAAACGCTGGCCAGATATCTCTTCGCACAGCTCGTAGATCCGTTCCCGCTCGTTGAACAGATACATGAACGCCGACACCCCCCCCAGATCCAGCAGGCAGGCACCGATGCAAAGCAGGTGATCGTGGATCCTCATCAGCTCGGCCAGAATCACCCGCAGGTAATTCGTCCTGGGAGTCAACTCCACTCCCAGAAGCTTTTCGCACGCATGATGCCAAGAAATCTCGTTGGCGATCGGCGAGATGTAATTCATCCGGTCGACAATGGTGATGTACTGGTTGAAATCAAGGTGCTCGCCCAGCTTTTCAAAACCGCTGTGCAGAAAGCCGATATCCGGAACCGCGTCGACGACCGTCTCTCCGTCCAACGTCAGGATCAAACGTAGTGTGGTGTGCGTCGCCGGATGCTGCGGACCGAAGTTCAGTGTCCACAGCCCTTCCTGCTGCGA
Source organism: Pirellulaceae bacterium (assembly GCA_044337705.1). Taxonomy (GTDB): domain Bacteria; phylum Planctomycetota; class Planctomycetia; order Pirellulales; family Pirellulaceae; genus JBEISR01. The sequence goes on from JBIINB010000033.1 coordinate 23,539, forward strand.
TGGATTGCCGGGAAGTTCTTCTAGTTTCAGTGGCATGGCATGAACCTGTCGCTTCAGCTTTCCGCCCGGGTCAGGACCGGGAAATTATGCCGTTCCCCACGACCGGCAAGGGGATAGTCCTTGCGAAGCGGATGGGAGACGAATTCAGGTGGCAACAACAGACGCCGCAGATCGGGATGCCCCGGGAAAGCAATCCCGAACATGTCGAACACTTCCCTTTCCAACCAGTCGGCTGATCGCCAAAGAGAGAAGACTGAAGGCAACTGAGGATTGGGGTCGTTGACCGCCGTGCGCACTTCCAGTCGTCTTCCCGACTCGGGATCCAGCAGCAGATAGACCACACGAAAGCGATCGGTAGCGTCGGGCATCTCCAGCAGATCGACTGCCGTCACGTCGATCAGCATCGCCATTCCTGCTTCATCTCTCAGTCGCGTCAACACTGAGAAAACCGAATCGGCAGGTACTGTCCAGCAGAAGTCACCGCGAAACTGCGATACGTGGAGACGGTCCCCGAGCGATCCGGCGATCGCATCGAGAGCCTGTTGGCCTGCATCGACTTCCATTCTCTGGTCCACCCTTCTGCCCGTTTCAGTGCTTGGGATCGTAAGTCATCGAATGAACTGGCAATGGGTCCCGCAATTGGATCCGCTCCAACTCGCTCCGGTCAAATCTTGGAGGACCTTCCGCCTTGCGGCGGTCGCGGAACTCGCTGCCCGTCAAGGTTCCCGTCTGCCGGATCTTCTCCTGAAGATCCAGAAGCGCCCGAATCAACTGTTCGGGCCGCGGCGGACACCCCGGAATGTACATATCAACCGGGATGAATCGATCGATTCCCTGTACCACCGCGTAGGTATCGAAGACGCCACCGCTGCAGGCGCAGGCGCCCATCGAAATGCACCACTTCGGTTCCGGCATCTGCAACCAGATCCGCTGCATCACCGGAAGCATCTTCATCACCACACGACCCGCTACGATCAATAGATCGCACTGCCTTGGCGAAAACCTCATCACCTCGCTGCCAAAGCGCGACAAATCGTGCCGACTGGCCGAACTGCTCATCAACTCAATACCGCAGCAGGCCGTTGCGAACGGCATCGGCCACAGGCTATTGGAGCGAGCCCAGTTGGCAGCCGCGTCCACCGTCGTCCACAGGACGCTTTCACCACCCTTGCTTTGACCTTTGGAATTCATTCCCGGTCGCGAATTCGCTGTCGCCATGCAAAAACTCCATTGCGGGCCATCAGGAGATACGCCAAAACCAAGGTCGCCACCAAGATCGCGATCACCACCAACGCAACCGGACGTTGAGCCGCTGGGATTCCCTCCGCCGAACCCAAAGCCACTGCGTAGGGAAGTACCAGAACCAACTCCACGTCGATCACCAGAAATACGATCGCCAGGAGATAAAAAGGAATCTCCAGCGGACGCCGGGCGTCTTCCACCGGGTCCATCCCCGACTCATAAGGCATCTGCTTGACCGCCGTCGGTTTGCGAGGGGCTATCAGATGCGGCAGTACTAGGCTGATCAAGGCAAAGCCGATCACCGCCACGAAGTACAGCCATATCGGCTCAAAGGATGCCACGAGAGGTAACCCCCGGAGGACATTGTGAAATTTGTCACAAATGACGTATTGTCGCAGTATAGCGAGCCCGGAAAGTGTTTCAATTCCAAAAACCCCATGGCGCCACCCCCCGGAACCGCTGGAAACAACCACATCAGGGGACGCAACCCCTTATCCGCCCGCAGCTTTCGCTCGACCGCTCCTTCGAGCAGGCTTAGGGGTCAATGGCCTTCTGTCCGCCCCAGCCGCTATTCCAGGGGCGCCTAAATCGCCGGCCACCGCAGGGAGGCATCGAACATCCATCGTGGGATGGGATGGAATCGAAGGGGTCTGAAGGGGTCGTTTCCGCCCCAGGAAAAATTTTCGCTACGACCCCAGCAACGGCTCCACCACCGTCCCATGGATGTCCGTCAGCCGGTAGTCGCGGCCTTGGAAACGGTAGGTCAGCCGGGTGTGATCGAATCCCAGGGCACGAAGCCAGGTGGCCTGAAGATCGTGCACGTGAACCGGATTTTCTACGATGGCAAATCCGAGGTCATCGGTGGCGCCGTATTCGAATCCTTCCTTCATCCCTCCACCAGCCATCCACATGGTGAAGCAGTCGGGGTAGTGGTCTCGGCCCAGCACATCCCCCTTGGAGGTTCTTCCTTCCCGGAACGGGGTGCGCCCGAACTCGCCTCCCCAAATAATCAGTGTCTCCTCGAGCAACCCGCGTTGATGGAGATCTTCGATCAAGGCAGCCACGGGGCGGTCCATCGTCTTGCACTTATTGGTCAGGCCATCGCCGATCCCTTCGGCCGGCCCTGTTCCATGGAAGTCCCATCCCCAATCAAACAGTTGCACGTACCGCACCCCCGATTCGATCAGTCGGCGGGCCAGCAGACAGTTGTTGGCAAGGCTCGACGCACCAGGCTGTGCCCCGTAGGCTTCCAGAGTCGCCGCCGACTCTTTGGAGATATCCATCACCTCGGGAACGCTGGTCTGCATTCGAAACGCCAATTCATACTGAGCAATGCGAGTCTGTGTCTCCGGATGGCCCATCGACTCGGCCTGGATCTGGTTCAGCTGATGAAGTGCATCCAGCGTGCTTCGGCGGAGGTTGCGATCCATCCCTGCAGGATCGGAAACAAACAGGACGGGATCTCCCTGAGAGCGGCACTGGACTCCCTGAAAGACGCTTGGCAGAAAGCCACTGCCGAAAGAATTCTTCCCACCGTTGGGCTGAACACCGCTGCTGATCAGCACCACGAACGCCGGCAGGTTATCCGACTCACACCCCAGACCATAGGTCACCCATGAACCGAAAGAAGGCCGGCCACTGCGCGGAGAACCGGTATAAAGCATCAGCTCGGCCGGGGCATGATTGAACTGATCGGTATGCATCGAGTGGACGACGCAAAGCCGATCGGCTACGCGCTGAAGATTGGGAATTGCCGACGACAACCAGATCCCCGATTGCCCGCAGCGCTGGAACTTCTGCACCGTCCCCAGCAACTTGGGCGTTCCGGTGGTGAATGCAAACTCGCGGCCTTCCAGAACCGACGCGGGACAATCTTCGCCATTGCGTTCCACCAACACCGGCTTGTAATCAAAAAGATCCAGATTGGGAGGCGAACCGGTCATGTGCAGATAGATGACCCGTTTGGCGCGAGGAGCGAAGTGAGGTGCCTTGGGCGCCATCGGGTCGCTGCTGGAGGCATTTGCCGAACCACCCAGGCACTGCTGCAGCGCCAAGGCCCCCAAACCACCCGCCGCCTGCTGGAGAAAATACCGTCGCGTGCGAAGGGTCAGCCATTGGTCAGCCAGATGCATCATGGGGAACAACCTTTTCTGTCGTGGATCGGTTGGGGGAAAGCGGACCGGAGCGACGGCTGGGCGGAAGGAGTAGCTAAAGCGGTTTCCTGCAGCAATCAACGTGTCATCAGGACTTCATCCAAGTTGAGGATCACATTGGCCACTGCGGTCATCGCGGCCACGTCGACCGCGTCCAGTCCATCCGGCAGAGGGCCGATGGGATCGGTCGCAAGACGAATGGCATCCTCTTTTTCCTGCAGGAGAGCACCGCGCGCCTCCAGCCAGAGCGAATGGAGAACCATCGCTTCCCTGTCGCTTGGCGGTCGACTGGTGGCCAGCAGGAATCCGTAGGCGATTCTTTTTTCGACCGCCGCATCGACAGGTGCTTCCAGAAGCATTCTGCGGGCAAGCCCCTGTGCGGCCTCCACAAAGACCGGATCGTTCAGCGTCACCAGCGCCTGCAGCGGTGTATTGGTGCGATCTCGCTTCAGGGTGCACACTTCCCGGTTGGGAGCATCGAAGGTGGCCATCGAAGGGTAGGGATTCGAACGACGCCAGGTGGTATAGAGTCCACGACGATAGCGACCGGATCCCGGTGAGGTCTCCCAGTCGGTGCCTCCACCGAAGGCTGCCGATAATCCCATCTTGGGCTGCGGCGGCTTGACCGGCTCACCATACATCTGTTTGGCCAGCAATCCCGCAATGGCCAGGGCCTGATCTCTCAATTGCTCCGCCGTCAGCCGATAACGAGGCCCCCGGCCCAACCACACATTGTCCGGATCGGCTTCCAGTTGCGCCGACGAGGCAGGGGATGCCTGCTGGTAGGTGGCGCTGCGGACGATACGGTGCAACAGCATTTTATTGTCCCAACTTAGCCGCTGAGTCTCCAGCGCCAGGTAATCGAGCAGTTCGGGGTGGCTTGGGGGATCTCCCTGCGAACCGAAATCCTCGCTGGTTCGCACCAGCCCCAGCCCAAAAAGCGACTCCCACAATCGATTGGCATGAACGCGCGCGGTCAAGGGATTCTCCGGCTGCATCAACCAGTCGGCCAGGTCCAGACGATTGCCAGGCGCTCGAGTCACCCCCTCAGCATTGCGAAGCGGCGGGAAGCTGGCGGGAAGCCCCGCCGTCACCGTCTCCCCCTTGCTCCGATAATTGCCTCGTACATGGACGAACGTCTCGCGCCGCTGCCCTGCAGGCCGATCGCGAAGCACTGGGACGCTGGTCGCCGGCTTCAGCGCTGCGAGACTGGCCTCCAGCTGGTCCAGCCGGTTTCGCTGCGGCGCCAGCGAAGGAGCGAAGCGGCGCTGATACAGCTGAGCCCACGCCAGCTCCTCCTCCTGGCTTCGCTCCGATGGATCCTTCTCCAGGCTGGCCAACATCTCTCTTGAAATCTCGCTCCGCGTCGCCCCGTGCGGTGCGTCGGTCCATGCCACTTCAAAGCTGGCCAGGATGTGTTGGGTGTGTTTGGACTGGAACTCCAGGCGAAGCCGGATCGTCCGCAGCGCTTCGGCATCCTCTCCCAGGTCGACCGCCGGAAAAAACAGATCGATCTGATGCGGGCTGGCAATCGCTCCCCCCACCGCCCATCCGCTGTCGGGGTTGCTGTCGAGCACCCCTTGGGGGCCGAATCCATCCTGCGAGAAATCGGCAGATGCGCGATTGAATCCAATCGCTCGCTCCTTCTCCACCACCAGCTTCATCGGCTCCCGGGTCGCCTTCGGCTGGGATCGGCTCCAAACAACCTGTCGCTCCTCATCCAGCAGCTGGACCTGGGCGCCATCCAGCCGATCGAAGATGTTGCCGTCGGTGCGATTGTGCAGCACCACTGCATCGATCGGTACCGCTTCGGGCAGCTCCAATTCCCACCAGGGATTGTCGGAGATAGCGCTGTGGGTGGTCGACCCGACGTCATAGCGACCATCGGAGTTCCCATCGATGGCCTTTTCCGGAGGCCCTGCAAAATCAGTGCTGCTCTGGCTTGCCTTGCCACCGACGGCGATGTTGCGCCCCTCGGAAAACAGCTCCACCTCCGCCAGCGACAAAATGCGCTGCTTGCCAGGAAGTTCGATGCGGACATACCGGACAGCAGGACGCGATTGGATGGATCGATCGGCGGCCACCCAAGATGCCTCGACGCGGGAGAGAACAAAGTTCCCGCCCGCCGCCCCCGCGCCCCCGCCAGGTAGATCGGCCTGCGGGATCGTCTGAACCCGAATCCCGCGAAGCTGATCTGGCTTTACCGTGGATGGCACAGGCAGTTCGAGAACCACCGTGTCCTTGACCTCCTTGGGATCGACCCTCACCGAAGACGACTGGAACTGCCGCCGCTGGGAGGGAGCCGATTCCAACCATAGCTTCCCCTCCGAAAAAGAGTTCCACTGGGGTGGTCGCGCGATATGGGACATCCACTCCAGTCGCTCCTGCTTCAATTCGTCGATCGGCTGCTGAAGTTCCTCGCGCAGTCGATCGGCTTCCTGCTGCCACCGCTTCTGGTCGAGTTCCTGCTGAGCCGTCAGGAGATCGATACGTGGACTTTCATCCCCACGGTCCGCATCCTCCGTCTGATTGAATAGATCGAAGACCTGAAAATACTCCCGCTGACTGATCGGATCGTATTTGTGGCTGTGGCACTGCGAGCAGGCCATCGTCAGTCCCATCCAGACCGCCATGGTGGTGTTGACGCGATCGACAACCGCCACGTTGCGAAACTCCTCATCGTTGGTTCCCCCTTCATTGTTGGTCAGCGTGTTGCGGTGGAAGGCGGTGGCGACCAGATCCCTGGTGGTTGCCTTAGGCAGCAAGTCGCCAGCCAGCTGCAGGCGAGTGAAGTGATCGAATGGCATCGCCTCATTGAACGCCTGCACAACCCAGTCGCGATAAGCCCAGATGGTCCTGGGTGGATCGTCCGCATAGCCAGCCGAATCGGCGTATCGCGCCAAGTCCAGCCATCGCCGCGCCTGATGTTCCCCGTAGGCGGGCGAGGCAAGTAGGCGATCGATCTGCTTGACCAGCGCGTTGGGGTCTGAATCGGCCAGGAACACCTCCAGCTCCTCGCTCGTCGGTGGCAACCCTGTCAGATCCAGCGACAACCGCCGCAGCAGCGTGGCAGGATCCGCCTGTGGGGATCCACTGATCCGGTGGCTGGCGCGTGCCGCTTCCACCCACCGATCGATCGGGTCATGGCATGCCAAACCCGAAGGAGCGACTTCAGGCAGTGGATGCTTTCCTGGAGCGATGAACGACCAGTGCGTCACCTGCGGGGCCCCCGCCGCAATCCAACCTCTCAGCAATTCGACTTCATCCTCACGAAGTGCATCCCCAAAGGCGGGCGGTGGCATCCGGATATCCGGATCGGTCGAGGTGATTCGATCGATCAACTGGCTGGCATCTGGATCCCCTGCCACGATCGCCCGCTCCCCGGACGGCAACAGGCCAAGTGCAGCATCGCGCTGATCCAACCTCAGCCCTGCCTCCACCTTCTCTTCATCCGGACCATGGCAAGCGAAGCATCGATTGGAAAGCAACGAACGAACCGCCTGGCTTGCCGCCGGTGAAAGATCTTTCCCCATCGCCGGCGATAGCGCACCTTGCAGGCACCACCCGGTCATCAAAAACCCGATGGCCAACATGCTGCCCGTCAGGTTTTTGAAAAAGAGCCGACTTCGATTCTGGTAGCGTCGCATGAGTCGTTGCATCCCGCGCGAAAAATCAACTTCCAAACAAGGCAAACCGCAGAGATCGCCGATGGCCTGCGCCTCCGCTGGCGGTGCCACAGGCGGGGAGGCCCGCAGGAGCGCCTTCAGGCTGCCACTGCGGACACAACGTCGGCATCGTCTGCCGCAGTCACGCCTGTTGTCATTCTAATCGTCCGGCGGCGACACAAAGAAGTCACTGAATTCCATCCTTTTTGGCATGGATTTCATTTTTTGCGATCGATAGCCAGGTTGGACGGCGGCCCCACCGACAGAAAAATGGAGGACCGTTCCACCTAGCTCGGCGATCCCTGTATGCTAAGGGCTGGAGTGTTCGCAAGGATGCGACCTCCTTCTTTCGTTCTCTCCCCAGGTCAGCGACTTGGTCGAACGACCTTCCGCCCCCGTCGTCTGGAGGTATCTTACCGCTAGCGAGGGGTGCACGATGTCTTCCGATGCGGGACCTTATTATTGCAAGAAAGGTCGGGTCTATCCAATCCGGCCCCGCTGCACTCACCGTTGCAAAACGTCCACCAGAAGGGCCCACTGGAAGGGCCCATTCCTAGTTCATCGCCACACGAGATCCATCTCCATCATGCTGCTGCAAGTGCCACCTGAGTCGCCCTACGATTGGCGAGGAGACGTTCTGGGTTTTCCGGTGCGCGTGGCGTGGACCTTCTGGGTGATCGCCGCTGCTTGGGGCTATGAGTGGGCTCGAGGACTCGATCGGGCCTACGCACAAGCCGGATTCGAGACTCCTGGACTTGCGCTGTTGCTGGCGATCTGGGTCGCCGCGATGTTGGTATCGATTCTGGTTCATGAGTTCGGTCACGCACTTGCCTTCCGATGGTACGGGATTCGATCGCAGGTGGTGCTCTATCACTTTGGCGGTTTGGCCATTCCCGAGGGATTTGGGAGCTGGCGAGGGGCACGCCTGCGTCGGCTGAAGCCCACTGAGGATCTGGTGGTGGCCCTGGCGGGTCCTGCGGCGCAATTGCTGCTGGCTTTCGCCGTGGTCGCCATCGCGGTCGCATGCGGCTACCGGCCCGATCCTTGGATCGCCGATCTCTGGATGAAAATCGGGCTGCCAGTGCCGCAGCGCTGGGTCGTGCCGACCAATGCATCGATCGCTGCCGCAATCTCTTTTCTGGTAACCCCCAGCATCTTCTGGGCAGTGGTAAATCTGGCACCCATCCTGCCTCTGGATGGTGGACGCGCCGCCCAGTCGATCATCTCCATTGTCCAGGGTGGCCAAGGATGGTTGGAAGCCAGCTGGCTGAGCGTCTTTGCAGGAGCTCTTCTGGGGATGTGGCAGTTGCAAACCGGCGATCGCTTCCTGGGGATGATGTTTCTGATTCTCGCCTTCTCGAACTTTCAGACGATCCAGACCAGCGGCATGGGCCGACCATGGTGACTGTCGGTCCCAGGAGCAGCTTCCCATGCACACCAACTTCGCGCCCCAGTCGCTGGCCGATCGACTAGGTACCGGCATTCTGATTCTTGGTGCTAGCAATGTGCGTCGCCATCGAATGCACCTAGTCCGCTGGCTATCCCAACGACTTCCTTCTCCTTGGCATCTGATCCTCGTCGCGGGGCACGGACGCAGCTACGGTCGACGCAATCGAGTCGTCGGCTGGCGTCTTCCGGCCATCCAGGATGCGGCCTGGGTCGAACCATGGCGGAAACTCCCTGTCACGCGGCGTTTCGCACTGGTCTGCGATATCGGAAACGATCTGATGTATGGAAGTGATGCCGAGGAATTGACATCCTGGGTCCTCGAATCGGCTCATAGAATCGGCCTGTGCGATCAACTGACGCTGGCAGGACTGCCAGTGGAACGAGCTGAAATGCTAGTGCCATGGCAGTTCGAGCTGATCAAGCGATGCTTCTTCCCTGGCTGCGACCGAAGGCTGGATCCTTTGCTATCGGAAGCCAAGGTATGCGATGAACGCCTAGCGCAGTGGGCCAGGTCGATGCAGTGGCGCTGGGTGCGACCACCAGCATGGTGGTACGGATGGGACCCCATCCACCTGCGACGCGCGGTACGCCAAGAGGCATGGCGCGAACTGATGGGACTTCCCGAGGACATCGCGCAGAGGCCAACGAGCGATCCGAGCCGCGTCGATCGGTACTTTTTGAAAAAATTTTTTTCAGGCACCACTGCATCGGTGAATCGACAGTGGAAGGCTTGGTGTTCGATGGCGTTGGAGCAGACCTGGGGCGAATGGAAACTAGGTCATGAACAACCGATCTGGAGGTCTTCGCAAGGGGATACCATCGCCTATTACTGATGCCAACTCGACGGTCGCAAACCGCTCCAATCAACGTCCTTCCATCAGCAGAAATAGACATTTCACCCAATAAAAAACTAGTTCGTCAGCACCTATGTGAAGCGACTGCATCCATTTCTCAATACGCCGCTCATCACTCCATGACATGCGCCTTGCAGCGCGATTCAGTCTTCTCATTTCATCCTGCTCCATGCCTTGGTCGCCTGCGCTGCGAATTCACTTCCCTCGCGCCTTGCACAGGTCCTGGCATGCACCTTTTGCGGCAGACCACAAGGGGCTGATGTGGAAATAATGAACGAAAAATGTGGAAAAGATGTTGCTTTATTGGAATGCTTTCGTACAACTTATTCCGATGTTTATGGTGTTGCCGATGGAATCGGTTGTGATGTCGCCGGATGGATTCCGACGACTAGCATTCGATCCTGTCGGATGAGTTTCGGGGTCCTGATCCGAGACACCACTGAGCTGCTTCAGTGACGGAACGATGGACCTCAAGTTCTCTTTTCGGAGGTTTGGGAAGTGGCCAAGAAGAAAGCTGCGAAGGCTGCCGTCAAGAAGGCGGTGAAGAAGGCTGTGGTCAAGAAGGCTGCCAAGAAGGCTGTCAAGAAGGCCGTCAAGAAGGCTGCCGTGAAGAAGGCCGTCAAGAAGGCCGTCAAGCGTGCGGTCGTCAAGAAGGTCACCAAGACCCCCACCCCTTGATCGCGATAGCCCACTGCAATCGCAGGCGACGATAGACTCTCTGTCACGTCGCAACGGGAACACGAACCGCCGGAGCGGCATTGGCCACTTCGGCGGTTTTTTATTGCTTTAACCCCAGCCTCTTGTCGACCATCACAGCGATGAGCAGGTCTTCCGACCGCTGCACTGAAATTGCTAAGCCCTCTCCTTCATTGATCCGCGTATGAAACTCAAGTCGCTTCCTGAGGACTTTGTCGTCGAGGAACTCACCGATTTCCCATGCCGTGGTGGTGACCAAGCTTTCTATCGATTGGAGAAGCGGTCTCTAGGAACGCCGGAAGCGGTAGGAGCGATCGCGGCGCGCTGGAACCTCTCGCGAAGACAGATCGCTTACGGTGGATTAAAGGACCGACACGCACACACACTCCAGTATCTGACCATCCAGCGAGGGCCGGCTCGCGATCTGGAGGAGCGAAGTTATCAGCTCTCCTACCTAGGCCAGGCCGATCGGCCCTATGGCCCCAAGGAGATCCTTGGGAATCGATTTCAGATCGTCCTTCGTTCCATCGATGCCAGCAACCAGCCAACCCTGGAATCGAAACTGAAGCGATTGTCGGAAGGATGGATCAACTACTTTGACGATCAACGCTTCGGGTCGCTGGGGTTCAGCGGACAATTCTGTGCCCAGCCCTGGTGCCTTGGAGACTATCAACGCGCTCTCTGGCTGGCATTGGCAGACCCCAATCCCCATGACCGTCCGCGCGAGAAGGAACAGAAAGAGATTCTTAGGAAACATTGGGGCAATTGGCCGCTCTGCAAAGATCAGCTCGATCGCTCCCATCGCCGCAGCATCGTCAGTTACCTGTGCGACCATCCTGAGGATTTTCGCAAAGCGATCGGGCTTCTCAGGATCGACCTGCGCGGCCTTTACCTGTCGGCATTTCAAAGCTGGATCTGGAATCGCTGGGCGAGTGGATTGATTGAACAGTCGGTGGCACCTTCGCTGCGAGAAGCGCGAGACAGCCGTTGCGGCCCGCTGTGGCATCCCGTCTGGCAATCGGGCTCTGTTCCAGCCAACACCAGTATCCAGTGGCTGCAAAAACTCCAGCTTCCGCTCCCCAGCGCCCGACAGCATCAATGGCCCGAGGGAACCGAACCGACGCTCCAACAGGTCCTTCAGCCCCTGGGGCTGGAAGTGCGGCAACTGCGCGTCAAGTTTCCACGCGATTCCTTTTTCTCCAAAGGGGACCGCGCGGTGTGGATCGTCCCCAGCCAGTTGGAGCACCGATTCTTCCGGTCAGTCGCCGGCAACCTGGAAGCATCCGCCATTCCGCTGGATAGCCCAATCGATCCGCCCCCATCCTTTCCGGCACCAACCGCTCGGGCCCGTGCCAACCCACCTCGCCGCGTCGACCTTCAACTTGGATTCACGCTCCCCAGGGGATGCTACGCGACGATGCTGGTCAAACAGCTGGATGGCGTTGCGGTAGACTTGGCGGAAGACCAAAATACAGAGGAAAGAAGCCAGCTGGACTAGAGGCATCCATCCTCTCGGTGGCATTCCTTTTGGGATCTCCCGATGCAGCGATGCCTCAACGTCGGGTATACCTGCCAAAAGGCACGCCAGCTGGTCGCTCCAGACCTTACCCTGACCAAGCCTCCCGCCGTTGAAGTCTCGAACATTCACACTAGTCTGCTCGAAAGACCAAGCCACTTCTGGAGGAAGCAGCGATGGATATTCAGCTTGATCGATTGATTCGATCGTTTTTGCTCCCGGCACTAACGCTTTGGGCACTGATGCTTTGCCCACAGGTTGCGTCCGCGACTCCTTGGGTGGAAGGTGATCCTCCCTCAGGACTACCCGCCGTTCCGCATCCTGCCGACAACCCAGCCACTCCCGAAAAAATAGAACTCGGGAAACAGCTCTACTTCGACCCCCGTCTTTCCTCCGACAGCACCATCAGCTGCGCCACCTGCCACGATCCCAAAAAAGGCTGGTCCAATGGCGAAGCGACTGCAGCCGGAGTCGGCGGCCAGCGCGGTGGCCGAAGTGCTCCTAGTATCCTCAACAGCGCCTACGCCAAATTTCAGTTCTGGGATGGCCGCGCCGCAACGCTGGAGCAACAGGCGTTGGGGCCAATCGCCAATCCGATCGAGATGAATCTACCGCACGATCAAATGGTCGTGCGGCTCAATGCAATCGAGGGCTACCGAACCCAGTTTCGGAAAGTCTTCGGTAGCGATGCCACCCCCGAAGCCGTAGCCAAAGCGATCGCTGCGTTTGAGCGAACCGTCCTCTCCGGCAATGCCCCCTATGACCGCTACAAGGCTGGCGACTCGTCGGCCCTCTCCGCACAGGCTCAGGCCGGTCGAGCCCTATTCTTTGGAAAAGCGAATTGCTCCAGCTGCCACTCCGGCCCTAGCTTCACCGATGGAGCTTTCCACAACGTCGGGGTAGGTATGGCGGTCGATCCTCCTGATGCCGGACGGCAAGCTCACAGCAAATTGGCTGGAGACCTGGGTGCCTTTAAAACTCCGACACTCCGAGATATTGCCCGATCGGCTCCCTACATGCACGACGGCTCCCTGGCATCCCTGGAGGATGTGGTCGACTACTACGATCGCGGAGGGACCCCCAACAAGTACCTCGATGAAGAAATCTTCCCTCTGAAACTGTCGATCGAGGAGAAAGCTGCGCTGGTGACCTTCCTGAAAGAAGGACTGGCAAGCGACAATTACCCCGACATCACCCCGCCTCAGTTGCCCCAGTAGCCTCCCCTCGTCTCGGCATAATCCAGCGAGTGCGTTATTCTGAAGCAAATAGAGATCGTCTTGAAACCATTTCATCAGGTCCTCGATAGGAGATTCGATCCGTGAGAAGATTGTTTGCTGCCATGGTCGCCATCAGTTGGTCGGCCAGCCTTCTGCCAGCTCAGGATGCCGCACCTCAAGATGCTGCCGCCAAACCGGCCGAGGAAGCCAAACCGGCCGAGGAAGCGAAGCCTCAGGAAGAAGCCAAGCCGGCCGAGACGCCGGCCCCTGCAGCCCAAGCGCCTGCTGCCGAAGCCCCCAAGGGACCGGCGATGAGCGTTCTGGTCGACGGGCTGGATAACCCAAGCGGGATTGCCGTCCAGCCGGAAACCGGAATCGTATTTGTCTCCGACAGCGGAGCAGGGCGGATCGTTCGGATTGTCAACGGCGCCCCGGAACCGGTGGTGATCGAATTCAAGACGGACATTTACGGGAAGGGCCCGGAATACAACATCGGCCCCTTGGGGCTGGCCTTCCTCGATAAGAACACGCTGGTGGTCGGCGGTGGAGACCTACCCGACGGCGAAGAACTGCTCAGGGTTTTCGATCTGACCGACATGAAGGAACCACTGAAAGCGGAAGCCGCCAAGGCCAGCTTCAAACTGGCAGCCGAAGGGGAGATCAAGGGAGAAGGAAACTTCTATGCCCTGACTGTTGCCGACAATGCGGTCTTCGTCACCTGCAATGGCGATGACACGAAGGGCTGGGTCTCGCGAGCCGCCCTGGACGGCAACAATGTGACTGGCTACGAGCGGTACTTGGCGACCAAGGAAGCGACCGAAGTCGACGCACCGGTCGGAATCACCACCAGCCCTCGGGGCGAACTAGTGGTCGGCCAGATGGGGGAAATCAACGTCCCCAACGACAGCCTGCTGACCTTCTACGATCCGAAGACCAAGGAAAAGCTTCTGAATCTGAAGACGGAACTGCATGACATCACCTCGCTGGCCTACAGCCCACG